>JBHLPZ010000235.1:0-4584 GCA_048885325.1 Candidatus Odinarchaeota archaeon | reverse complement strand
ATCATGATTCCATCTCTTACTAAGGGTTGACCTTGAATTTCAATAATTCCATTAACCATTTCGCCATCTTTAAAAAATAGAAGCGTTGGAATAGCTGTTACACCAAATTTTTCACCTAAAGGTCTATTTTGGTCCAAATCAATTTTCACTAGTTTTATAAGCCTCTCTTCCCTAAGTTTTTCTAAGATTGGGCTTAAAAATTTGCAAGGTCCACACCAGACCGTATAAATATCACATACTAAAATCCCTTGCTTCATATCCTCAGTAATACCGACTCCATAATTTTTTAATTCTTCGATATTAGTCATATAATCTCAACCTTTAATAGTTACAAATTTTCCTAAAATTAGTTTTAATAATGCACAAAATAATAAATTATTTTGGTTAATATTGATAGGAATAATTAATTTGTGTTTATATTAGTTTCATTTATAAAAAATCAAGGAGCTAATAAGAAAAGTTATGAATTTTATCTCATAACAAATCCCTTTCGCAAAATTAAAATCTCATCCCTATAAAATTCGAATTTGTATCATAAATGTTAAATTAGATTGCCCTTTTTCAACTATTATTTAAATTTTGATTTTTCCGAGTAGATTTATGATGAATAATTCAAGAAAAGATTTAGTTGAATCAGATGCTACCATGAATCAAATGCGAAATGCGATTTACCATCTTGAACGTTTTATGAGAAATAATAATATTTCTGAAATTAAGCAGAGATTCCATAGAATGGGTCGAAATATAGCTAATACCTATATTAAACATTGGAAACCCATTGATAAAGTAGATATTACAAATATAAAGAGTGTTCTCGCTACTATTTATAAAAATATCTTAAATAGCTCAGTTTCAATTGAGATCAATGATCATGAGAAACTTGTTATAATAAGAGATAATGATTGCCCTCTATGTAAGTATCATTTTGAAGATATTCAAGTAGCTGGATGTGAAATAATTGCTGCAATGGTGGTCGAATTTGTTTCATTAATAAATAAACAAGCAACTAATAACTCTTCATTCTCTATTCATCCCATTGAAATTAAAGAATCACGCACTTTTGGTAATAAATCATGTATTCAACTATTTAAGTATAGCAACGGAGGAGAATAAGGTGGGGGTTGTTCAGTGGTTATTAAAAAAGATTACAAAAGTTTTTGGTCGTAGTACTAATTCTCTTTTCTATACACTTCTTTATCGTGAAATTCTCAAGGAGATTAATGAAATTACTGAGAATGAAGAAGATAGTTTAATCATTTTAAGAGAAATTGGTAAAAATGCAGCTTTAGAATCATGTGAACGCCATTCAGGGATATTTAGGTGGATGCCTGGTAGCCCTAAAAAAGTTCTTGAATATTTTGAACTATTATGGGTGGTAGTATTTGGACGAGAAATTGCAGAAGGAGATTTAACACATGAAGAAATACCTAAGAAGGATTCAAAATATAATGACTATATAATTACAATTAAGAATTGTCCAATTTGCGCTGGTTATGGACTAGATGAGAATGATACTTTTAATTTTCAAAAAATAAAGATTAAGGAGACTGAGGGATTAGCTTGCGGTTTATGTGGAATGCTGGAAAGTGTTGCCAATTTTATTCTTAGAATAAGGAGGAATGATTATCGAATTAACATAATAGAGCAAAAATGTAAAGCAAAAGGGGACGAATCCCTTCAGTTTATATGTAAAATTTATGATCTTACTGAATGGAAGGCATTCACAACAATTCAAATACAAGATCAATTAAAATTCGGTGTATCTCTTGAAGAGAGAATGGAAGAGGACCTTATTCAAGAGACGAAATTAGATATTATAGATAAACTCCAAGATGCGCTTTCACTAGATAAAATTGAAGAATTGCTTGATGAACCATTAGAAGGAATAAAAAGAAAAGTAGCAGAGTTTATTGATGATAAACTCAATATGGAACCAGAACATTTCTTTGATTACTTTAGGAATTATGAAGATGATATGATTAGAATAATTGGATTTTTAATTATACATGTTTTTAATGAATACGGAGGATTAGTGGAAAAAATTTTAGAAAATGAAACTTTTGCTAAAGTTGCGGGTTATCTATTTAAACAATTGAGGGAATTTACATTACTTTTCCTTCCTATAGATGTAATAAATGATTATCACAATCTTTTGATAAATTTTCTCGATGGGTTAGCTCCAGTAGAAATGATTGAGAATGTAAAGAAATTTTCAGGGAAGGACGACATAACTTTTCTTTTTGAAGGCGCCCAGTTGGCTTTAGAGGATTTAGGTATAAATTTTTCAGAATTAAAAGAAAATGTTTGGGAAGAACTCAGGAAAGAAAAAGAGGATGAGCTAATTCCCTCTGAACAATCGATGATAGAAAAAACAGAAGAAAAATTTCCAAAAATAATTGGGATCATCCAAGAAATTTTAATGCTCTTCAATGAAATACTTACATTACCTATACGCGTTTTAGTATCGGAAAGTCATTATGGCTTGAAAACTGCTATTAATTCAGTTGTTTCAGAAGAAGAAGGACTTTTTGGAACGATTAAAGGGAGAATTGATACTATTTTTGATTATATTCAAGAAATAAGAAAATAAGCTTCTTTGAAAATTCTATTTTTAAAGAGAGTTTTTTTAAATGAAATTAGCTGGAAAATAATTAAGTATTTAATTATTTATTTGTTCCACTAATAGTCTGCTTTTTTAAAGAAAGTAAAATAATAAAAAAAATAAATAAAATTTAGGTTTTTATTCCGAGATATATTAAAATGCTACTTATAATAATTCCAAATCTAACAATGGATACAGCAACTATAGGAGGAACTACTGAATCAAAAGCTACAATGATTGCAAAAACAATAAAACCACTGGCTAGATATAGAAATTTCTTTCTTAAAATTCCTGTTGCTTGCTTAGCTTTCACTAAGAACCCAATACCGTTAAATATTAAAATAGATAGTATAAAAACAACTAAAAAGTAGGCAGTGGGATACCCATAATTACTAGATGTATCAATTATATCCTCACCCTTTATAAAATCTATACCAGGTATCTTATATACAAAAGAATCTAGAGGGCCACTCCCTAGAGGGCCCCAAAAAAGAAAATATTCATAAGCAATACTTATAATAAGGAAAATACCCACTAGAATCCATTTCTTTTTTGGTATCAATAATTCTCCACCAATATACATACCCAAAGTTATACCCGGAGCGGCCCACATATAACTTAGTAATGGATATACCCAATATGGGTCAATATTAGTGTCTGTTATAAGAATTTTGATAAAATCTGTAGTTGGACCTAGCCACAATAATCCAATAGAAATAATTGTTAATGCAGTAACAGTAAGAAGTTTAGCTTTCAATTTACTTGCTTTATATAACCCGTAAAAACCTATTATTAGATTTATAGTAAGTACACCCAAGGCAGAAATCCCGTTAAGCCATTCTACGTATGTAACGAACATTTTTATGATTCACCTTTTTCTAATTAAAAAAATTAATTTTTAATAGTTTACATATAATAGAATTATTTTTGTTTAAAAGATATAATAATATACGGGTATGCAATATTTATATTTTTAGACCAATTTGGTTCATTAATGATAGATACTGGATTTGGATAGCTACTTATAATCCAGGTTATTTTATTCGGACCATTTTTTGGGCACTAGGGTTAAGCTTAGATTTTACATGGAAAAAAAAAAAAAAGAGTAAGGACTAAATTCTATTCAAATGATTAAAAAAATTTCTATAATCTTTAATTGATTTTAACTAAATTTTATTTATTAACTTTCAAATCAGCTTCCTTTTCTAGATAGATTTTATAAAACCAATCTACAATATATTGAAGAAAAACACGTTCTCTAAGAACATCGTAATGAGATTTTTCTTTTAAACTAGTGAGTTTTGCTATATCTTCAGATCTTAACTTACCATCTGCTAACAAATCCATTCTAGCTTTAAATTGGTCAATCATTTCAATTGGTCTTAAAATTTTAGAAATTTTTTTTGAAATTTTATTTATTAACTTTTGAAAATGTTCGCTTTTATTAATTGAAATTGAAATATTAGACTCGAAAAAATATTTAATTTTACTTAAAATCTCTTCCTTCTTATAATAGTTAATTAAGTTCTTAGGTTTAAGTAATTCTAAGAGATATGTATTTAATTTATCTATTATTGAACCCTCAACATTAAGATCAATTAACTCTTGCTTTAGTTTTAATAGAAACTGTTCTGTTAAGAATTGTTTATATTTTACTATTATTGCTTCATTTTCTTTTACATCAGAACAGATTTCAATTATCTCTCCCTTGGGTGTTGAAAATGTGAATCCAAATCCTTGAGGACCAATTCCATATAAAATAACCATTGATAAGCTATAGAATTTATATTGTTCTCGAGAACCGATTCTTTCCATGGTTTTTAAGATGTTTTTCGGTGAAACTAAATGTTTTTTACTTGCAAATATAAATTCGAAAAATTTCTCATTGTTATTCCTATATTTCTTATTAAATGAGGCAAAAAAATCCTCCAAATTACCCAATAATCTAATATTTAATCCATAGATGTTATACTCGTTCAAAT
>JBHLPZ010000234.1:0-4591 GCA_048885325.1 Candidatus Odinarchaeota archaeon | reverse complement strand
TCTTGTTTTTGTTGATGGGGGTATTTCACTAAATTTGGTACCACACGAGAGACAAAAGTCATAGCCGGGAGATAGCTTCGCTCCACACTTTCCACATTTATATTTTATCTCAGATATTAGAATCGCCTTTTACTCTACTTTTGATATTTTTGATTTTATTTCCTCTCATTATTAAATATTAATTAAATTAGATTTACCATCTATTAAACAATAAATTTTACATATTTTTAATATTCAACTACTCTCTTTCCATTAGAGCTCCCCCTATTACTCCTAAAATGCCCCCTGCTAAAGCCACAAAAAAACCAGGCCCTAAGCCCCAACTCATAGTCGTTCCCATTGCACTCAAGCTTCCAAATAGGAGGTTTTGTCCAAGTAAGCCCATAGTCGAAGCCAGTTCTCCGAAAAGAGTGCCCATTCCAGCTAATAATGCAATCATAAATAGAATAGGTCCAAATAGTAAAACAACTCCTCCCCCAATTACCGTATTTCTTTTTCCTTCTAAACCACCGATTAGTGTTATAACAAACCCTCCAGCTATTAGTATACTTACAATGAGTAATATTAATTCCGGAGTTCGAATAAATTCAAGATCTAACGTGAGCAAAGGATTTAATGAATAAGCCATCGAATAGAACCCACCTAAATATAATTTTAAATATTCTGCCCCGGTAGCTTCAATTCGCCATAAACAGAATATTTCAGGTAATAAGTAAAATAGAACCATAGCAAGAATTCCTAAAATCGCACCAACTAATGCAATATATTTACTTCCTTTCATTCTCTTTGTACCTACTTCCTTGAACTCTCCTCTCTCTCGTATTTTGCTTATTTCGCGTTTTTCTTCATGTTCAAGAAGACATTTTTTATGGTAATACAGGTCTTTAACTCTTAGCTTCGCATTTTCCATCCCACAAATCTCACATTTCATCGAATTTCTCCTTCTATGTAAGGACATTTTATACCAAATTCACAGTTTGGTATAATCTTGAAAAATACAACTTTACCATATAAAATTATCGATAAACATGTAGTTAGAGGGTTTTTTAAGTCTCAAAAAACTTCCATTTTTGGTTAATTATCTTCTTCTTTTTCTTTAATTTTTTTAAGTACCTGCTGTTTTCTTGCCTTTCCTAGATGAAACAATCCGACAATAATTAATATGCCCCCGGCGTATGAAATTAAGAAAAACGAATAATAGATTAATCCCCCCAGTCCCGGTATAGGGAATAATCGTGGTATTATAGCAAATAATATAAATCCTAAAGCAAAGAATATGGTTCCAGTAACTTCTAAAGAGATACCAATTCTTTTACTTTTTTCTTCCATTAGATCTACTTCAGGTTTTTTCTGTTTGCTTGCCATTCCTAAAAAATACATTCCAATACCAATGAGAATAAAACTACAAATCACAAAACTTAAAACCACAAAATAAAAACCCCAATTAATGTTGGGTAATAAAAAGTAAGAAAGAATCCCAACTACTATTAGAGAAATCCCAATTTTTTTATATTTTTTATATTTTGATGGTGGTAATTGGTAATTGCTAATTGGTAATTGTTCTCTTGCTTCTTTTTTCTTGATTCTTGAAGAGGAAGCGGTTAAACCTATTCCTATAAAAAAGATAAAAACCCCAATATAAAATGTTATTATCAAAGATAAAAAATCTAATATAATCGCCCATAGAGCAACACCAATTCCAATTATTATTAAAGAAATCCCAATTATTTTGAGTATTCTATATGTGTTTATTTCCATTTTTTATTTTACCAAATAAATTTGTTTCCTTTTTTTTCCAACTTACATTCTAAATTGTATTCTACTATCTTTCCCACCAAAATAAATTGGCTATATATCACTATAAAAATTTGCTTTATAAATATTTCATACAATTTTGCTAGTAATTCGTACATTTTTACCACTAAAATAAATATTTTACTTCTATTTTTCTCACTAAACTCATTCAATTTTTCTTTATTTATTTCGCCAAAAATGTATAGACTATAGTGTAAAGAGAACAAAACTTGGGACGATTATGGTGGTGTCGATGTTAATGATGGTATTGGAGACACTCCTTATGATGTTCCGCCTGCTGCTGGGAGTATGGATAACTATCCAATATGGGATGATGGTTTTGGTGCTGCACTACCCATAATTGTAGATGAGTCCCTTGTCGAGGGCTTCCATGAGGGTCATATACTCTGTGATACTGACGGGTAATCGTTCCTTGAGATATTAAAAATAGTCGATAAGCATATAATTTATATCAATAAGTTAAAGTCTCTAATTAAATAAAATTATTTATACCATTTTAGGTTTCGAATATGAAAAGTCTTATAGAACAGATAATTGTTCAGTTTCCTTGGTCATTTCCTGTTGCGGTAAATCCATTACTCTTTTTAAAATTCGAAATAAGGATGGAAAAAATATGTTTAATTATGATATTCTTTTCCTCTTGCGTCTAATTAACAATATGCTTGCTACTCCTATCACTGCTCCTCCGCTGATACTCGAAATTATTATAATCAACTCAATAGGAATTCCAGGAGGCGGTGATTTCTTTATTACAATAATAAGATTTGATCCGATATTACCAGCCTTATCTTGTGCATAGAATCTAATGGTAATATGTCCAGCTGGTGCTGCCTTCCAAATATCCTTATTTATTACTCCCATTAGTTCTGTTATTGTTACATTAGTCTGACCTTCATCAATTGTATACCAAATAGAATCTAAATTCGGCTCATTAATAGAAATGTTAAAGATCGGAGGGAGGTCTATAAATTCTTCCTCCAATTTTGGCTCATAAATAGTAATGATTGGTTTAAAGATATCCTTTCTGACCATTACTTCTGCTGATCCTATTTTACTCATTGTATCATTTGCGTAAAATTTAATTGTAATTGTCCCATTTCCAAGACTCTCCCATGCTTCTTCATCGATTGTGCCATTTGAAGTGAAAGTATAATTATTTACCCCATTGTTTAAGGTATACCACATTGTATCTAAATTTTGATCCATTATCTCAACATTAAAAGTTGGAGTAGTTTTTCCAAAAAAATCATTGTGACTAGGAGTGTTTATCTTGATTGAGGGCAAGAAGTTCCATAGTAATATTGAGACGGTATCATCATCATTATTTGCCGTTACTATGTCATTTAATCCATCGTTATTTGCATCGCCTATGAAGACACCCCAAGGGGCCAAACCAGTTGATTTATTAACCTGTGGCTCCCAATCATTTGAAGATGCACTCCAAAGCCATATTGAGACATCATTATTACCTTCATTTGCAGTTATAATTTCATTTAATCCATCATTATTAGCATCTCCTATGAAAACATCGATAGGCCAAGTGCCCATTGATTTTGTAATCTGCGCATCCCAATCACTTAAGGATGTATTCCACAAAAATATTGAAATATCTTCACTGCCTATATTTGCTATAACGATATCATTTAATCCATCGTTATCTGCATCTCCTATAAACAGACTGTAAGGAAAGTCTCCAACGGATTTTGTAATCTGTGGATCCCAATCATTTGAGGACGCATTCCATAGTAATATTATTACAATATTATTCGCTTCATCTATAGTTACAATGTCGTTTAGGCCATCATTGTTTGCATCGGCTATAGAAATATCATACGGAAAATCTCCACTTGGTCTTGTAATGGGTGGATCCCAATCATTTGAGGAGGCATTCCATAATAATATTGAGAATGGGTTTGAACTAGCTATAATATCGTTATAACCGTCATTATTAGCATCTGCTATATAAAATCTGTGAAATGGATCAACTAACGGTATCAAATGTAGATTCCAATCATCTAAAGTGTTATTCCATAATAATAATACAATTATCTCATCTTGTGTATCTAATGTAGCAATATCATTATATCCATCATTATTTGCATCTACAATTAGTATACTTTCAGGGAGTACAGGAATTAAACCTATTGATTTTGTTATCGCTGAATCCCAATCACCAATATTTTCATTCCACAATAGTATTGAAATATTATGGTCATGATAATTTGCAGTCACAATATCGTTGTATCCATCATTATTGGCATCCCCTATAAAGACGCTTGAAGGGCCCCCTCCAACCGGTTTTGTAATTTGTTCCTCCCAATCGCCAGACGCGCTTTTCAAAGTTACTTTTTTGTCTTCTAAATTTATTCCATTATTCGCTTGGAAAAAGCTGGAATTATAGTTGATTATAGTAATAGATAACCCGAAAATTATTCCAAAAATCAATATTAATATTTTATTTATGGATTTCATTTTAACCATTTTTAATTTTTTCAAGAAAATATTTTGAGTTAAGAAGAATTTATTATAAGCTAATATTTAACGTTTCTGTTATAACTAACCACAAATTAAAGATAGGGATCCGAATGTTACCCCTAAGTGGGGTGGGTAGCGAAGCGAAGAAGTTGGCAATAAAGTTTTATATTAATTTTTCATAAGAAAAGTTGAAAATCAATTATCAATTAGGATATGAGACTCGGTTTCATTTAATTTTTTTGTAAGGAAAAATTAATAATTACAAATTTAAAAAAAAATTAGAATTTTCTTTTTCTTCTTA
>JBHLPZ010000233.1:0-4632 GCA_048885325.1 Candidatus Odinarchaeota archaeon | reverse complement strand
TATTTTCGTTCAAAATGCAATAGAGGGTGTGTTTTTATTATGAATTTAAAATAAGGAAGTAAGGATTAAAGTTTATAAGTTTTAGAAGTAAAATTAGTAACAGTTAATAATATTAAAAAAGGTAGAAAAAAGTGTCTCAAGAACACCAGTTTGCATTTTCTTTATCTGAAATTGAAACAAAGCTAAAATCAAGGCCATTTTACGCTATATTTTTCAATGCAGTGTTACTTTCTATATTCTTTATTCAAGCGTTAAGAGTTTATTTACCGGGAGTATATGTGGCAATGTTTCATGTTGTATTTGGGGAAAATATAGTTGAAAATTTACTTATTTTGCTAACGTTAATTTTTTTTGTACTACCCGCCTTTACGAATACAATATGCAAGATTGTGGGCATTCGGAGGTTAATGGTTAGTTCTATCTATATTATTGCTATAGCTCGACTCTTGATTGCTTTTCACTTACCAAATTTGTGGCAAACAATTTTGTCTGGGATTATTATTACTACATATGGAATGTTTATTAGCACTTTCCTCACATTATGGATTAAGGATAAAAGTACCGATATTAATCGCAATGATAAAATAACTATGGTCATTTTCTCATTTTTATGTGCTTTCGTTCTTGATTATTTAATTCGAACAATTGGATTCTCTCAGGATATATCATTATTACCTCCGGGATTAGATGCTAATATATGGTATATTACTCAATATATCTGGTTAATAATACAGATTCCTTTAACGGTTTTATGTATTTATTTTACAATATTGCATTTTCCCAGATTTACCGCGGCATCTGATTTAAATATAAAAGAAGAATCTAAAATGAAAAGAAAAAGGACTGTATCTTCTTTAGTCTTTATGGGTATTGGGATGTTTTGGTTTCTATTATTTAATATATTTCTATATCCAAATATAATAGCTCATTATACAGCAACCAATTATTATATCAGTAATATTTTAAGCATTAGTGCTTTAATTGCTACAATAATGATTGTATTATATGTAAATAGACGATTTATGTTGAATATTAAAACATTAGTCATCTTAAATGGCTTTATGATTGCGTCAGTTTGTTTGTTCTTATTTTTAGGTACAATTCTTGCTTATGTGGCGGTGATTTTAATATCTATTTCATTAATTATTATGTATTTAAATTTCTTTATACTTTTTTCCTATATGTCTACTGTTGTCTATAAATGGGAAAAAGTGAAGACTATATCGAATATTTTCGCAATCGGACTTGTTTTCTATGTTTTATTTACAGTTTTTCATATTTTCACTACTGATTGGGCATATGTGATATCTGCTTTTAAAGGATATGGTCCTGTGATAATACTTATAGCCATAATTATTTTTTCTATCTCTTCAATTCTATCAATTCAATTAAATCAACCAGAGAGGGAATAAAGAATGAATAAAAGATTTAAAATTATTTTAGCAATTGTACTCGTTTCGCCATTGGTTCTTTCAGTAATAACAGTTGGCATTGGAGAATTTCCCAGAGAAGTTTCTCCAAAATCAGAATTAACTTTTATGACATATAATATTCATTTTGGTCAGGGGATGGATGACTTACTTAATCTTGAGCGAATTGCTCAAAATATATTAATTGATGACCCTGATATTATTGGACTTCAGGAGGTTGAGGTGGGTAGAATAACCTCTCAAGGTGTGGATATGGCATTCTGGTTGGCAAAAAGGCTAGGGATGAATTATTATTATCGTAATCCTCTGAATAATTTACACCTTATGGGAAATGCCATTCTAAGTAAATATCCAATTGTATTAAGCAATAGTTATGCGCTTCCAAGCCTATTGCAAGAAAGAGTATTTATTCACTGTGTCGTAGAGGTTAGTGCAAGCATAATCATTGATGTATTCTGTACTCATATAGGAATCAGAACAGAAAATAAATCTGCTCAAATCGATTTTTTACTTGAAAAAATTACAGAAATTTCTATATCTCCTAAACGAGTATTAATGGGAGATTTTAACTTACAGAATGACTCCTTAGAAATAGCAAATGTACTTAATTACTTCAATGATACAGCGATTGAATTTGGTGCAACAATTCGTGCCCCCATTGATTATATTTTTGCTACGGGATACCAAGATATCTTAGATTATCATGTAATCACAGATATGTTACCCGATATCGATTCTCCTGCTGAATTTGGCTCTGATCATTTACCTGTTGTTTCAATTATAGATTTCTTTTAAAAATCTAAAACTTAATATTATTAGGGTATATATTGAGGATTTAGAAGAACATGAAGTAACCAACTGAAATGAAGCGCTCACATGTAATAAGTTTATTGGGGACTCTGAGTCTTGGGTTAATCATTAGTTCATGTATTTTAAGCCCATATCCAATGAATATTACTCTTATTCCACTCGGAATATTGTTTTCATTATTGTTAATATCCGGCATTCTTGGTGCTTATTTCGGGGTTCGAACTTCAAATATTTATTATCATTATTATATTTTTTATCCCTTAACGCGGTTTTTGTTTACTTCCTGTGGTATTTATTCTTTAGTGATAAGTCTAATTTCGATTAGTGTTGATATATCAATATTGGGGATAATTAGTGAGATATTATTGATTTCGAGTGCTGTATTGGGGATTGTAGCGGCAATTGTGTATCGTAACGACAAACATAAGTATATAGTGGCTAGTTATGCCCCGTCAGTTATACATGAAACTGGAGCGAAGCAGAGATCAGAAACATAAAGACTTAAATAGGAATTGAGAATATTATATATTGCTATAAATCTTGAAGATTTTAATAAAAATATTTAGAGAGGTGGAACCAAAATGATTTTTATGGTTATCCAATGGACACCATATAACAAAACAGAGGAATGGTTTGAGATTTTTAAAAAAGTGGCAGGTAAGTTCCCAGATTATATAAAAAGATGGCACACTTTCGCAACACCCGATGGAGATCGTGGAATAAAGGGTTATAATGTTATTATGGTGGAAAAAGGGAATGCAGATGAAGCACTCATTGAAATTTCAAAGTTAATTGCTCCATTCTGGAAAATAGAAGGTTTTTCAATGAAAATTGAGCCAGTAATGGGAATGAAAGATGCAGTTAAGGTATTAGGAAAAAGCTTGTAAACCTACATAACAATCAATTTTTGATTAAATAATATTAATAAATTTTTTTTTAATTTTCATCTAAGATGAAAATTTTAATTTGAATTCCTTCTCTTTCTAAGGGTATCTTTAAGAATGTGAGTTTCAATACGCCGTAAAGCAACTTTATCTTTTTTTGGGATGAGTTCATAAAGTTCTTCAAGATCCTCTAAGTCTAGAAGCTTAAGGAAATCATTTTTCAATAAATAGCGATAAGCATCAAAATTTTCCTCTTTAAGATAGAGAGTAGTTTCATCTTTGATGATACTTTTTGCTTTAGTAATCCCTCTTTCAATCAATTCCTTGAGCAAGGGATACCATAATCTTCTTTTTTCCATCATGGTGAACTCCACGTTTTTTTCAAGCCAATCTTCGAATATTACTTCTAATTCTTCGCTCGAAAATAAATTTAAGTACTGTTCATTTAAATAAAAAATTATTGTGTTGTAATTTTTAGAGGCTAAACGCGTAGCGATACTCTCCTTCAATCGAATAATCGCTTTTTTATCACCTAAGAACGCTAGCTTTTTTAATAATGGTATTGACAAACTGCTATGAAGAATTCTGAGATCATAATCATGTTCATACCATGCTTGAAGATTAGAACAATGTCCGATAAACTCAGAAACAGGATCGATTAAATCATGTTCTCTTTCATGATTCTTATCTATTTTATTATATATTTCAAATGCTTCATCAATCGATTCAATCTGGTCGAATTTAGAAAAATCCTTATAAGTGAGATTTAGTAGAAGATATTTGCATTGATGGAAGGGTTTCTCATCCACATATATGACTGTTTGGCTCTTTATCAATTTTAAGCTAAGGTATTCATTAATCCGAAATTCTCTTTCTTCAGGAAAGTCATCTAGATTTAGATCAAATGTCCTGTCTCTGAATTCCTGTAAGAATCTATTATGAAATTGGGAAAAAACTTTTGTTTTTTTAAAATGGGGTTTTTCACTGTTGCGAATATATCTCATATCAGGTAATTTTTCTTTTACTTCCATAGACTCTATATTAAAGGCATCAAGAAATTCTTCAATTTCATCTCCTTGGTCAACAGATACTATTTTGCAGTGATGAAAGTGAGAATCTTTCATTAATTCTCCTTGAATTTCTTGTGCTATTTTAGAGCTTATAAATCTTTTTTTTACCGGAGATTTTGCTCCTTTCCATATGAAAATCCTTCTTAGATCTTCTCTAACAAGGACTAGGACTTGTTCTGGTCTGAGATGATTTAGCAAATCTTTTTTAGAGAAATCTAACTTTTTATAATCTCCATTATCCTCCAATTCGAAGGCAAAAAAGGTTTTCAATTCACTCATGGATGTACAAAAGCACTTTTAATAACAGAATTCTTCTTTTGTTCCTAGTAGAGTGCATTAATTTATGTTTTTCTTATTTAAAATATAACCAAGTTATTTTTCTAAATACTCAATTTTGCGCTTAACCACAAGTTATTTCAATAAATAGGCAGAGCTATT
>JBHLPZ010000232.1:319-4643 GCA_048885325.1 Candidatus Odinarchaeota archaeon | reverse complement strand
ATTATGGGTTCTTCAAAGGGTTTATTAATATTGTCATTACTGATTGGAATAAGCGGATTAGGTCTCAGTGGATATACTTTGTTTTTCGCTTTACCAGCAAATATTCAGCAAACAGAGTCTGGTATTCAGAATGTGTGGTATGTTTCTAATAGTAATTCGGTTAATGTAAATAGCCTTGATACTATTCTCCCAGATCTTAGTATAATTGCCAACATTAATCCTAGCGAATCATTATACGTTTTATTTAATTCAGAAATATATTTTGAGTCTCAGAGTGGAATAGAGATTCTATTTGTATATCTTAGTTTGAATGGTCATAAAGTTTTGACGCCAGTTGCGACATTTGGAGCTGAGTTTGGTCTTAAAGTTTGGGGATCGTTAGCATTACAATATTCCAATCATACAATTTATCCAGGAGTGTACAATATTAGCGTAATTGCAGTAGTGTCAGATCCAACTCCTCAAAAATCTTTATATGACATGACACTAATGGCATTTACATATGTCTAATTATTTTCTTTTTTTTATTTCTTGGCTGTTGAAGAGGAATTTTATTTTTTTCTAAATTGAATATAAAAATTAATCATAACAAAAAAAATAACAAATCCAACTTTAGTTAGTCCCAATAGTTTAGAACGATTTAATAAAGTCAAAAATTTCCTTGATGGTAAGAAAAGTGATTTAACTTTAAATGCTAAGATATATTCTTGGTTAGCTTGTGCTTTTGAATTATAACTTCCTTTTGAGATTAATTATAATAAATCAAATTCTAATTCTCAAAAATTCTCTTAAGAGAAAGTTTTTATACTAAAATGTAAGTATAATATTTACAGAATTATATAAAAAATAATGGAATCTAATCAAAATTTTAAAGAGGTAATAAAAATTCCACTGGAGGATACGTTTAATGGAGCAAAAAATGCGTTTATTTTATTAGATGCTTTTATAAATACAGTGGTAAAAGCAGATGGACAAGAGAAAGCATATAACATGATTGAAGAAACCTGTCGGAACATGGGAGCTCTACAAGGTAGAATGTCAAAAAGTCAAGCAAGGCGGGAAAAAATTAAAGAGATGAATCCAAAAAACGCTTCACTTTTAGCTTCGGGCGCGATTAAAGGATTTGGTATCGAAACAGAGATTCTTAAAGAGAGTGACGAAAAAGTTAATATAAAAGTAAGCAAGTGTCCTGTGTATGAAGCTGCCAAAATGATGGGGTTAGACCCAGAGTCCTTTTGTCGGAGGAGTGCCATACCATTTATGAATAGCTTAGTTAAAGAATTAAGCCCTAATTTACAATATGAGCTTGAAAAATTCAGAACCGGACAAGATGATTTTTGTGAAGAGTCAATTGTATTGATAAAATAACACAAATACGATAAAGATATTATTGAAAAATAAGTTTAATTTTAGTTCTTTTTTTTTTATTTTTGAAAAGGTCAGAATTTGATTCACTCATGATTTAATCCGTTTATCCATTTTTTCTTAATTATAGCTGTTACTAATATAACTATGCAGATGGAGCTAATTATTAGTAGTAAAACCATAATTTCTTCTCTTAATACTTTCTGGTTTGTTTTTCCATTATTAGCAAACCATTCTGGAGGATCAAATTCCTCTTCATCAATAAAAATCCTGTTGGTAGTCATTTTTGTCGATGTCATATAGCTTTCAGCCCAAAAACCACGCGGAAAGATCCCAAAATCATAATTCTCACGACTGGTTTCATTTAACCATAATGCCAATATTCCTCTCCATTCCTCGTCATTTAATCGTTGATAACCGGGTAGAGCAAATTCATAGAAAGAAAAAACTGGACCTACCACAGTAATTTCGTCACCTTCCCATCCTTGTACAATAGCAATTATAGGTTCTAAAAGGCCTGTGGCTAAATGTAAGATATCACCCGTGTTTGTATCAGTATGAATATCAGCAACCAGAGATGTTCGGGAATTTGGAAACCTATCTCCCTTTGCGTATGCTACATCAAGCTTTCTAATTATTTCAGCTAGCCACCCTTCTACAAATGGACCTCCACAGAGACCCATTTCTTCATAGGTTGAATTAATAAACTGCTTCTCATCTTCTGTTAACTGTATTCCTTGTAATTCTTTAGAAGAAATTGCTTCAAGCACTACCGTTGCTTCACTAAAATCATCTAATGCCCAAAGATAATAGTAGTCATGAAGAGAGAAATTATATCCTATTGTCTCCAAAGGTAATAATGAATTTTTATAAAGCTGACTAAGATTTCGTAATGATTTGTAAAATTCTGGATATGGTTCAACATAGCCAGTAGGAGTTGAGCATACAACTGTGGTGATTGATTGCTTTGAGTAGAGGATTAGGTCATGTTTCAGTTGAGTCCATGAACCCATAATGGTGGTGAGTTTTTCATCGAGCCAAGCAAGTGAATTCATGAATTCAGGGAGGATAAGGCTTCCATTACACTCAGGTTGATTCACTGCAATGTCTTTTAATGATTCAACCCACTGCCAATGGGCAGTTTGTTTTTCTACTCCAGTAATGTTATTTAATTCCTCCTGCATCTCTAATATTCTTTCAAATAATCCTGGATATTTACTAAATTCAGGTGAAAGAAGTTCAAAAGAGCGTTCTGATTCTAAACATGCTGCTGCAAAATCTAGACTAGTTGGTAAGAATCGATAACCAACGTATGGATAAACAAAATGATTAAGTGCATAGCTGTCTAAAGTTAATCTTTCACCGAAAAGTACAAATGTCTTGGGAGAGCTACAAGAACCAGCTCTAGCATCAATAATGTACGGGATTTTTGGCTTAGGTATCGTTGGATCATTTAAGACTATTTCTTGGACTTGAGATATTAGATTTTCATCAATATCTCCGATATACCAGAGATCACCTAAAAGATCTTTACAAATCGTATCAATTATAATTGGTGATATTGAATTAGTTTGTCCAACAATTACATCTAAAAATGATTTAAATATGTCCCAGATTTCAAGGCCAGTAATGAGATTTTCGAAACATGTAATTGTTGTTTCTTTCAATAACCATGTTATTTCAATGGCAGATTTAATCATCTCAGTAGGTTGTGTCTGAAGGAATTTTATTCCATCATATTCATCAAAAAAGAAGGGGATCCTTGAAAACCATTTAAATAGCCTAAAATATTGTTTCAATATTTCTGAATGTGTGTAATGACCTCTTGGTTTATATTGGCTAAAATCATCAATAAACCGTTTTGTTAATTCTGTGTTAAATTGAGAAATAGCGGCATCTAGTGAAATTTCGTTCATAATGGCACTAATAATCTTTTCTGAAGCAAATTTAATATTTAGAGGGAGTTCTTCACTATAAGTTGAGTTCGATAGTACAGATGCTACAATAAGATAAATTAGAGTATCATCCATTACATAATCATTATTATAGTCGATTAATGCATTTAAAACAATATTGTTACCCAATTCACAGAGGAGAGGATAGAAGATTTTCTCTTCGAGGTGTTCGAGAGTATGGTCGAAAACTAGATGCCATGTGTGAAGCATTGTATCGGTTGTTATAAAAATGGGCAAGTCGTATTTCCAGTAAAACTTATAAGCATCTAGTATATCTTCTGTTCCCATCCGATTCAAAACAACAAACCTATTCTTTTCTAATAATTGCTTTTCTGAATTTGTTAATTCATAGACTTCATCTATAAAACCAAAATAATCTATGTTATAAAGATCGTTATTATTAGAATTATTTGGTGAATTTGCGCTAATAACCGGAACAGATATAAATACAAATAAATAACTAAAAAAGAAAATAACTAGTGTCGCTCTTTTATAATTCATTATTTTTCATGAAAAGGGATCAATCTTACACTTTAAAATATTATTCTGTTCGAATCTTTGAACAGTTATTTTTGAACATCAAAGTATTTTTAAAAAGAGATGAAAATATCAGAGATCTTTAATGGGATTAAATTGAAGAAGAGGAAATTTATAAAAAGTCATCTATTAATGTTTGTCTTTGTCTCAAACTTTTAATACTAAACTCCAAGGAATTAATTATTTGCTCAGCTTGGTCAATTGCGAGCTCTCGTGCTTCTTTTTTATCCTTAGCACTAATTTTAAACTTTCTATAGGGAAAAATATGGAATTTTATCTCAGCTATATACTCTGGCAAAAAATTCACCAAAATTATTATTATAATGTTAAAAATGAATTATTTTACAAAATTATTTTTATTAGATAAATATTGGTCTATAGAAACCATATAAATTAAATTAGAAAAATTACAATCAAGTATAAATTAAATGTTAATTCAAGATGGTTATGAAAAAGTTTGATCTTAT
>JBHLPZ010000232.1:0-309 GCA_048885325.1 Candidatus Odinarchaeota archaeon | reverse complement strand
TTATTAATGTAATGTTGTAAAAGAATTAATTTTTCATAAATAGTATAATTATAGTTTTCTATATAAGCTAATGATTTACTGACCAAAAAATTTAGCCATAAATTTAAAAATCAGCTCATAAATAATATTAAGTATAAAGACAAAAAAAGAAAAACTATAATGCGAAACTCCTCTAAATTTTATTGCTCTATATTTGTATTGCTGATTTCTTTTAGTAATTTTGCTATATTGTATCCCTTATATTTAGAACATCAAAATAACCACAAAAAATCTGCTGATAACAATACAGTGATAAGAACTTCAGCAATT
>JBHLPZ010000231.1:0-4698 GCA_048885325.1 Candidatus Odinarchaeota archaeon | reverse complement strand
ACTTGAAAAACTTGAAAATAAGTAAATGTTAAACTTAGTGCGAAACCAAGGGGAAGACTTGATAATCCAAACATAATAACTTTTTCATTAAAAACTTCCCTCTTTCTCGCTTTATATATAAAATATATAGCACACATTAATGCTATTGCTAGTGCAATTCCCCAAAAGAATCGTTCCAAGGGATCCCATAGCGGTACAATTGCCATGCTTTCAAACTCTGGTTAAATTTTTAACTAAAAATTTACACTAAGACTTATTTAAATATTAACCTATTTATCTATATAAGGCTTAGTTCATTAATCAATCTTTTAATGATTTTTATTACTTGTAAAGCTGCTTGTTGAATTTTTTTGGTTAAATTAATTTCAAAAAAAGGAAGATCAATATTATCACCTAAATCATCAAAATTGATTTTTTCGCCTTTATAGAGTTTCAAATCCTTAAAACCCTCAAGACTTTCTGGAACAAATCCAATCATGAACACGTTTAAATCAGGTAATTTCTCCAAGATTAAATCAATTACAATATGGACTGGAATCGTATGTGTTGAAATTGGAACTGAATCACATATCGATTCTCTTTCTATTAGTGCAACAGTTCCAGGTGGCTCATTTAAAGTGCAAGTATCTAATATGACCAAATTTGTAGGGGATAAATCAATTATTTCATCGATTCGAGCCATAGGATCTATTCCACCATTTATAAATATAACTTTATCATTTGAATATGATAATAGTTCACTGATAATATATGGCCCTACTCCATCATCAGTTAATTTCTCTTCTCCAATTCCCATAAATACTATTTTTCTTGCTTTATTCAGTTTATTCAGAATTTTTTCGTAAAATTCTTTCATGATCAATTGAGTAAGGAAGATACTCTAAATTAAATTTTATTTTTAGCATTACAATTATTAAATGTGGATTTTTTATCATTTAAAGTAAATCTTATATTCTAATAAATTTTGATTTTATTATGCTATTAAAAGGGAAAAACATTGTAATTACTGGTTCAGGAAGGGGAATTGGTAAAGCTATTGCGATTGCTTGTTCTAAAGAAGGAGCAAATATCGGATTGATGTCTCGAACTCTTGAAGAGTTAACTCAAACTAAAGAAGAGATCATTTCTCTCGGTATTGATACAAATGTAGTTGTAAAAAAAGTAGATATTACCGAATATGATGATGTTGTAGATGCATTTAAAATATTTTATAACGAGTTTGGCCTGTTAAATGGAGTTATTGCTAATGCTGGCTATTCACGAATGTGGGCAACTCATGAATTTAAAAATGAAATATTCTCCCAAATTTTAAATGTTAATGTATTAGGGGTGTTTTTTACATTTAAAGCGGCTTATCCATATATGAAAAAAGATGATAACGAGAATAAAGCGAGATTTATAATTACTGGGAGCGAAGCATATCCAATTGCTCCCATAAGACTTACTGCGTATGTTGCCAGTAAATTTGCTGTTGTAGGAATGCAAAAATCTATGGCAGCAGAATATAAGAGAGAGAATATCACTTTTAATATGGTATTACCAACACAGGTGGATACACGTTTATTAAGAGGAAAGAATGCGGGGGATGGAAACAAACCAGATTATGTTTTAAATCCTTGGGATTTAAATGATTATTATATTTTCCTATTAAGTGATGATGCTAATAGAGTTAATAATGCTTTAATCTTTACTAACGATATTAATGAAGTTAACAAGTTATTAGTAGGGGCACCTTCAGGAAAGAAAGAAAATTGGGAGGCTTTTAAAGATTATTTAGAAGAGAAGGCTCCAAAAGTTTATGAAAACGTTAAGAATCTCGGAAAATTGGTAGATTTCATAATATCTCGATAAATCTAACAAATTACTTTTCTTAAATATTTTTCCTATAATAATAATTTAAATGACCAAGGAATAATTTTTTCTAATTAATATAAGATAGATATTACTTTCTTATTATGATTAAATTCATTAAACATGAAATACTATAATAAATTGGAAAATGACAGAAAAAGCTAATGAAAAAGCAGAGAAAAGTCAGTTCGAAGCAGTTCTCGATGAAGATAAAGTCTTTATCTATGATAAAAAAGCTATCGAAGAATTTTACAGCAATTCCTATATTGGTACCCTAGAAGAGAGTGATAATGGAGAACAGAAGCTTATTTTGGAACCAATAGAAGTACTTCTCTTATGTGAAAGAAATAGGATTTTATTGTGGAAAGATAATGATAAAAGCAAGGAAATATATGATTTTGAAAATTTACTAACATTTTTCACTCAGTATGACCCAAGATTATGGCAAAAATATATAATCTATATGGATTTACGTAAAAGAGGTTATGTTGTACGAACTGGATATGGTGATGGTCTTGATTTTCGTGTGTATAAGAGGGGGGTAGATTTTGAGAAAAATGCTGCTAAATATTTAATTTACCCTATTTTTGAAGGATCTCCAATTGAATTAAAAGATTTAGATAAAATGTCCCGAGTAGCAATGAGCTCTCGAAAAGATTTAATTGTTGCCACAGTTGATCGTTTATCTAAACCAATTTATTATAGTGTTAATAAGTTTGAAATAATTAGTAAATTAGATGCTGATGAGGAAAAAAATGTCGGATAAATTTGCATGTGATACATCTGTTATTTTTAATGGTCTCATTTTAGATTTGATTGAAGATGGAGAATTGGGTGAATACCCTGAAATTTTCATTTCCAGTGTAGTTGTTGCTGAAGTAGAATACAGAACAAACATCCAAAAAGAAATTGGGTTTTTGGGTTTGAATGTTCTTAAAAGACTTAGACAGTATCATAATGAAAATAAAATAAAGTTACATATAATTGGAAAAAGGCCTACAAGAGAAGAAATTAAAATGGCTCCTGGTGGAGAATTAGATGCATTAATTAGGGAAACCGCTCGTCAAAATGAGGCTGTATTAATTACTTCAGATAGAATTCAAGGAGATGTAGGTATTTTTGAAGGAATTAAAGTAATGTCAATAAAGGAAAAATTGGTATCAACAGAACTTGCATCAATTTCACTCAAATTAATTGAATTTTTTGATGAAAACACAATGAGCATCCATTTAAAACAGGGATTGCCTCCTTATGCCAAAAAAGGAAGCCCGGGTAATTGGCACTTAGAAAGAGTAGGAGATGACATAATAACAAAAGATAAAATTGAAGAAATAGCAATAGAAATTATAGAATTTGTACGGGAAGATGCTCATTCTTTTGTTGAAATTGAAAAGTTTGGTGCTGTTGTAGCTCAATTACGAGAATTTAGAATAGTTATTACTCGCCCTCCTTTTTCTAATGATGTTGAAATAACTGCAGTACGCCCACTCGTTAATTTGACATTATCAGATTACTCCATCGACTCGAGACTCCGCAAACGTCTGGTAAAAGCAGAGGGTATTCTAGTCGCTGGGTCACCTGGAGCTGGTAAGAGTACTTTTTCAGCAGCATTAGCAAATTACTATTTACGCCAAAATAAGGTTGTAAAAACATTAGAAAGTGTAAGAGATTTACAAGTTAAACCAGAAATCACACAATATACTAAACTTGAAGGAAGCCTTGAAAATTCAGCAGACATCCTACTTTTGGTGCGACCTGATTTTACAATATTTGATGAAGTAAGAACAACAAAAGATTTTCAAGTTTATGCAGATTTTCGATTATCTGGAGTAGGTATGGTGGGTGTTGTGCATTCATCTTCAGCAATTGATGCAATTCAGAGATTTATCGGAAGAATTGAACTCGGCATGCTCCCCTCAATAATAGATACTATAATTTTCATTGAAGATGGGGACATTTCAAGAGTTTTAACGTTAAAGATGACAGTAAAAGTACCCCATGGTTTTAGAGATAAAGATCTTGCTAGACCAGTTGTTGAAGTAAGAGACTATAAAACAAGACAATTAGAATATGAAATGTATTCTTTTGGACAAGATATTGTCGTAAATCCAATTAATCCAATACGATCAGAAAAATTTAAAAAACTTAATAGTTTTGTTAAAGAGAAAGAATCAAGTAAAAGAAAATTCCAATTAGATGTAGAAGTCCAAAGGGAAAAAATAGTACTAATAGCTGAACCAGAATATGCTAGCAATAATATTATTGTTTTTGCTGATAATCAACCAATTTTTACAGGTTCATTAAGTCAGAAAAGCGACATCTCTTTATCATTATCAAAAACAGAAGGAAGAAGAGTTTTAAAAGAGTATAACAAAAATAAAGTATTATATGGGAAATTAAAATAATTATTCTTGATTTAAATTTAACTTTTTTGACAATCTAACTTTCAATTAGCATTTCCTTAACTTTTTCTAAAATAGGAGGAAGTACATCTTCGATATAATTATCAAATCTTAAATCTGCCACATAGTCATAAGGAGTATCCCCCTTGTTTAAGATAATTAATTTTGCTCCATTTCTTTTGGCAATACCCGGCATATTAGCTGCTGGTGTTACTACTAAAGATGAACCAATTACAAAAAATAAATCCGAATTTTCAGATTGCTTAATTGACTCTTCTAGCTCGTCATAAGGCAATGGATCACCAAAGTTAACGATACTTGAAATGATTCTACCCCCACAATGAGGACAATCAGGTTGACCTTTTCGAACTTCATTTGTTCTATAGCCCGGTCCCCATATTGCTTTATCCCACCCCGCTTCTTCAAATGTTATTTTCCTATTACA
>JBHLPZ010000230.1:0-4728 GCA_048885325.1 Candidatus Odinarchaeota archaeon | reverse complement strand
TTAGCGCAATTTTCGCAATAGATCGCATCACATTCACATACATATGAAAAACCTACTATATCTCCTTTACAGACTAGACAGATTATCCGTTCCTCTTGAATTGCAACTTTATCTTTACTAGTTTGAATAGTTATAATCCGACGATTTCGGAGCATTAGGTTCATATGTTCACTAATATTGGCTAATTCCATACGTTCAGTTATAGTTGCATTTAACTCCTTTAACTGTTCCCATAATGTTAACTGACTTACTAATTTCTCATGTTCGGTCTCAATTTTTTTATATAAGCCACTGAGCCTATTTCTTTCGGCTATTTGCTGAGCTTGAATAATGTATCGTTGAGCTTCTCCAATATTTAGGTTTATTAATGAGATTTTTGCTTGCAATAAATAAGTTTCAGCTAAAAGCCAATACGAGTTTGAGTTTTCAGCATATTCTAGGAGGCGAGTAATATATGTCTTTAACTCGACTAGCACTTTTGTATCATTAGTTATACGTAATTCAACCAGCAAAAGGTCAGAAAGTGATAATATTGCTATAATTGTAAAATAAGTCTGAAAATTTTCCTCAATTATCTCTTTCAATAATTTTTCTGCTTTGACCCGATTCTTAGCTCTTGGACTTTTTTTTAGTATATCAACCATGCCAAAGCGATATATTAGATTAATCCATTCACTTTCCTCTTGATCTCTAATTTGTTTTATGCTTTCAAGGTACTGTTGGGCCAGCTCAAGATCATCCATATCTACTGTTATTTCAATTAACGTAGCAAGAACAAGAGCTAAATCTGAAGGGAGTCCGAGTTCCTTGCATATAGCAATGCTTCGCTGTAAATATTCTAAAGCTCGATCAAGTTCTCCTTTCATTCTATAATTACTACCAATGGTGTTAAGCATTAATGAGATTCTTGGTTTGTTATTAATTTCCTCGAATATTGCTAAGCCTTGCAATCCGTATATGATAGCTTGATCAAAATCGCCTCTCATGCCATAAGTTAACATCAGAGTTCTTAATACCATTGCAATACAGTACTTATTCTTGCTTTCCTCGGCAAATGACAATCCTCGCTTTAGATAATCTAAAGCATAATCAAATTCACCTTTATAGGCGGCATGTAGATGGGCGATTGTCCTCATAGATTCAGCAATCTCACGTTTGATGCCGAGTTCTTCTCTTAATACCAAGCTCTGATCTATAAAGTTTAGTCTCTGATCGAGATCAAAGAAATCAAATGAACTTTTAATGAAAAAAATATGGGCTTCTCGTTGCTTGTATTCAGTTGATAAGTTTGGAGTGAAACTCTTTAATAAATTTTCGGATTGGGTTGTTATATTGAAAGCTTTTTCATAATCATTAATCCAAAGTAAAGCCTGAGCGTTGTAATTCAAGGCATCAATTGAGAGGAGATTTTTACCAAGTTCCAAACTTTCTTTATATGTTTGTTTAGCCAGGTTGGCAGCATTTTTATAGCACCCCTGCTGAATTAGCAGGTCACACTTGAGAAGATGACATGATACAATATTATAACCTGTAAATCCCTGCTTTTTCTCGAAATCTGAAAGAATCTGGAATGCTTTATCAAAGTTTCCCTCATCTATGAAGCGTTTTGCGAGACTAAATTCCTTGGGTTCTGAATTAGACAAATTTTAATCTGATATTAATATGATTTTAGACAAAATTGGTTAATATAAATAATATTAAAGATTAGAGACAATTTAAGTATATTTACGAGTAGTTTTTACTTAGAAAGTTTTTTCCTTCTTAATTTTCTTATTAAATCCACAGGTTCAATAGTGACTTTTTCACCACTTAGTAACGCACTAACTCCTATTTGTTTTTCACAGTCTTCGCAATGACAATTAGGGATATAATTTTCAGGTTCTTCGTACGTTGTAATTACTCCTTCAAAATTTCTTAACACAACACGTTTATTTCCTTGTGATATTGTATAATCAGGCATTACTGGAATTTTTCCACCACCTCCAGGAGCATCTACTACAAATGTAGGTACACACAATCCAGATGTATGGCCCCTCAGACCTTCAATTATTTCAATACCTTGAGCGACACTGGTTCTAAAGTGCCCTAATCCTCTAGAAAGATCACATTGGTAAATGTAATATGGCCTAACTCTTATTTTTACTAATTCTTGAACTAATCTTTTCATAACATGAATACAATCATTTACTCCTCTCAATAAAACAGATTGATTCCCAAGGGGTATTCCTGCGTCGGCGAGCATTGTACATGCTCTTGTAGCATCTTCTGTAATTTCGTTAGCATGATTAAAATGTGTATTAAACCAAATAGGATGGTATTTTTTTAACATTTCACACAATTCTGGAGTAATACGGAAAGGATTTGTAACTGGTGCTCTAGATCCTATGCGTATTATTTCAACATGAGGAATTTCTTTTAATTTCTTTAAAATATCTTCTATATTTTTATCGGATCTTAATAAAGCATCTCCTCCAGATAAAAGCACATCCCTAACAGCAGGAGTATTTTTAATATACTCTATACAAGCATCTATTTGCGATTGGGGTGGAGCCATATCATGATGACCAGCAAATCTTCTTCTTGTACAATGCCTACAATACATGGAGCAATTTTCAGTAACTAAGAGTAATACCCTATCAGGATAACGGTGGGTCAATCCTTCAACAGGAGAATCCACATCCTCACTAAGTGGATCTTCAAGTTCACCGCTATATCGTTCCAATTCCTGAATTGTGGGAATTGCTTGTTTTCTTATTGGATCATAAGGATCATCAGGATCGATTAATGATAGATAATAAGGTGTAATTGCCATCCTATACTCTTGGAGGATTCGGGGATCATCTTCTTCCTTGGTTAATGTAATATACTTTTTAAGTTCTTCTAATGTTGTTATCCTATTTTTGACTTGCCAACGCCAGTCATTCCATTCATCATCACTAATATGACCAAATAAATCTTTACGTCTATTTACTTTCATAATTTTTCTTAAAATTTTTTTTACTTCAGCTTCATAATTATTTAAACGTGTTTTTGTTCAAATATTTTTCGAAACATTCTACTCAATTAATACAATTATTAAATAACACACTTATTTTTAAGATTAGATTTATATTTTTGAAAGAAATATTTATCCTAGTTAGTATTAGAAAAGCCAATTTGTATGAAATATAATAAGAAGATTATATTAGATATTGTAATTTTAATAATCTTGACCTTTAATATTACAACACTAGTCTTAAATAGAAGTTTTGATTCCCTTGATTCAGAAAAAAGTGAAGAAGGAATTAAAGTTTCTGGTGGTTATTATGGGTATACCTTGAATTATAGAGACTTTAAAGAAATTAAATATACTGCTTCTAATCTTTACGGAATTGAATGGTCCTTCACTAGTTATAATACGCAAGTTGGAATTAAGGTACTAGCCATGGATAATCTTAATTACCAAAAATTTATGTTAAATAAATCAAAAATTAACTACTATTTATTATCTAATGGCGAAAAAAGTCATGATCAAGGTTGCTTCGCCATTCCTTATGAGGAAACTTGGTTTTTTATATTTTTTAATGATGATCCTAATCAAGAATCAACTGAAATAGATATTAATTGGGATATAACATATAATCCAGTACTATTCATCATAATTCCTCTCATAATATTTACTGGTGTAACTTCATTTTATATACTTTCATATTTTGTAATAAAAAAGAGAAGGAAAAAATTTCCTCTTTGGAGTTGTCCGGTATTTTTAGCATTTCTCTTTTTATCTTCTCTTTATTTAATTTACGGCTATCCTTTACTCTATTTATTTATCGAGCAATACCCTAGTTATCCTATTTCTTCATCCTCTCCAATTTCTATTGATTCTACTGATGATTTTGAAAGATATAGTATTCCTGGTTCTGGAACAATGGAAGATCCTTTCAGAATTGAGAATCGTACTATTTGTAGTACTGATTTTTATGCAATTTTCATATATTCTATCTCAGTACATTTTATAATTCAAAATAATTTCTTGTATTCTGCTGGAGCTATTAGAATTAGTGATATTAATGTAGGTTATATAAAGATTATTAATAATACTTGTGTTGGGACATTATATAATACTCGTGGTTATGGAATTGATATCAGTAATACTGGTGGTAATTTTAACATAAGCAATAATAAATTATTTAATTATGAAATGGGAATATATTTAAGTAATGCTCCGGATATTATTTTGGAAAATAATAGATTAATTAGTAATAATAATAATTTATACGTTTCTTGAGTCAGTTATGGATCTGTTTATTAAAACCATTCTTTTCTTTTAAAATGTATCAGCATTGAAATAGCAACAACAACCATTACACCCCAAAAAATAAAATAGCTGTATTTGAAGCTTAACTCAGGCAGATACTCAAAATTCGTACCATATATGCCTGCAATAAAAGTAAGTGGAATGAAAATAGCTGCAACTATGGTAAGTACTTTCATGATATCATTCATGCGATTACTCACGCTGGTATGGTAAATATTTAAATGATCTGACAGCATATCCCGATATGTATCGATAGCCTCGTTCGCCTGAATTACCAAATCCAGCAGGTCTCTTAAGAAAGGAGACAGCGTTTCACGTATAAAAGGAGTCTCGACTTTTACCAAATCATTAGCTAATTCCCGAACAGGCCGGACGGCTTTGCGTACAAAGTTTAATTCCCGTTTATAAATATTTATCTTTTCAAGGATTTC
>JBHLPZ010000229.1:0-4744 GCA_048885325.1 Candidatus Odinarchaeota archaeon | reverse complement strand
AGCTTTCATTAATATCTGAATTAAGTTTAGATAAAGAATTATATACTACAAATGAGAATATAAGTTTAAAAGTAAATATTGATACCAAACCTTTATTATCCATTACTCAAAATCCTTTTTTTAGTTATAATATTGAGACATTTGAAATAATCAAGAGTAACCTTCATTTATCAGACAACTTAAGTTCAAGTAAGAAACCAATTATTCCTATCGATTTGGAAGTTGGTAAAACTTATGATTTAGATTTTATAATTAAACCACATTTTCAGCTTGATAATCCTTTTATAGGACCTTTATCTTTAACATTTGAAATAAATAATAACTTAATATTTATCTATGAAACAGTAAAAATTGTACCAAATCTAATCTCACCTCCACCAACTCTGGAAATTTCTACAAAAAATTTAAGACCTCCACTTATAGAACAGACCTTTCCATTAGAAATCCTAGTACAAAATCAGAGCCAGGGTGAAGCATTGGATGTAAATATTGATGCCGAATTTCCTGAACAATTAAAACTTATGCGAGGAACAACTACAAAAAAAATATATTCATTGAGATCAAATGAAGAAATCAGATGGGAAGTAAATCTTAAACCACTTGAAGCTGGAGATTATATCTTTAAACTTTTCATTAAGTTTAAAGATCCGGATCAAAATCTGATTGAAGAAACTAAAGAATTCCCTATCTCGATAAAGTTATAGAAACTAAAAGAAATATTAAAAATTAAATTAAAAGAGGATCTTTAGGATTGTAGGTTACTTGTTCACACTTTGTTTTCCCTATTATCACATCATCTTCTAACCTAATTCCCCATTCACTTTTCCAATATAAACCTGGTTCATTTGTATATACCATATTTTCTTTAAGAGTATACGTGTCTGGAATACTCTTATTTATCCTCGCACCAATGTCATGAGCTTCAAATCCTAATGAATGTCCAAGTCCATGGAAAAATAGTTTTTCATGATCATAACCTTTTTCTGCTAGGTAATCGCGACATTTCCTCGCTGGAAGATAATTGGGAGTTCCATCTATAAAATATTCATTAGCAATTTTCTTTGAATCATAAAGAACCTTATATGCTTGAAGAAATTTATTAGGTGGATTATTTCCGACCCAAAAAGTCCAAGTTATATCAGAGCACATCTCATCTATTTGTAATCCAGTATCAATTAATAACACACCTGGCTCAATCTTTTTATTTGAAGTGTTATGGTGAGGATCTGCGGAATTAGGGCCTGAACCTACAATAGTTTCAAATGCTATTTTACCTAATTTCATATATTCATATTCTATTTTAGTTCTAACTTCCTTTTCAGTCATACCTACTTTTACAAATTCCGGTATAATTTCTAATATTTCAAGAGTAGCTTTACAGACATTTCTCAAATCCTTTAACTCCTCAGACGATTTAATACTTCTAAGTTCATATATGATAGGAGCTGCGGATACAAATTCTGTATTCGGTGCTAATTCTTTTACAGAAAAATAGTCTCCAGCGTGAATATAATCAGCTTGTGAGGTACCATCTTCTTTTAGGACATTTTCTCCAAAATTTAGGGCAATTCGAGATTTATTAATGATTGAGGTTAATAAACTTCTTAATTTATTTAATGATTTATAACTAATAACTTCACATTTTATATTTTTCTTCTTCAATGAGCGCTCAATCATAGCAGCTTCCATTTCAACGGATAAAACTTTATGATTTCCATCAGTAGCTACATATATATAATGGCGAGCATGTGATCCGACTCCTAACAAGAATCTAGAATTTATGTCACTATCCTCATTACAGATAATTAACCATCCGTCAGCATTGATTTCTTTAAGAATTTTCTGAGCTTTTTCAAATTTATCCATATTTCAAATCATTTAATGCTTTCTAATTAAATTTATTGATCTGACTCAAAAATTATTTATAATATTGATACCTGCCATATGCACAAGATTGTTTGTTAATACAATACAATAAATTTTGTTTCGAAAAGATAATTTTTATTAAAAAAAAAAGAAATTTAAAATTTTAAGAAATTATTCGGTTCCGAAAAAACTTTTATAGGTCATAATCAATCCTACTATTTGAATAATCAGAACAATCATTAAGATGATCATATCTATATCGAAACCAATAATTATGGTGCCCATGAGCAACATTGGTAGACTAAAACCAACAATTGCTATTAGGGCAGCTATCCAAGCCCACTTCTCTTTTTTTCGAAACCCGAAGTTAATTATAAATATATATGCAATTCCAAGGCTCATGTATGTAATTCCTACTACCCTTAGATAGTAGCTAAGTATAATCATCAATTCGGGGTCAAAAGCATCTAGCTCCGCTTCAGTCTTTCCGATATAAGTTAAAGCCCCTGTAATAGCTGGACTTCCAGTAATTAAATAGAGAATACCATATAGTAGCAAAACCACAACCGTAGCAAGAAGCAAAATTATACCAATGTTAAATAATTTTTTTTGTTCCATTTTTTTCCACTCATATCAATTAATTTTCGCCAAGAGTATTTAGACTCTTATGAAAAAGAATACAAATCAATATTTAACATTTTTGTCGATTGCGAGAATAATTTTAGAAGAGAGTATTTATACTTTTAAACAAGTTTATGAGGGTTACCTTGACGGGTAAAATAACAATCATAAATCATTATCAGAAGAAATATAAAGTAAAATACTAAGCCTATAATTAGATTTATTTAATAAGATTTTATATTAAATATGCAATTAAATGTGTTTTAAAAAATATGAAGCTCAAAGTAAAAAAAGTAAATTATGAAACTGGAAACACTAAAGACATTGTTTTAAATATTAAAGATGCTCAAGAACTTGGCCAAAAAGCGGGAGAACGAATCTATATTAGAAATAAAGAATCAAAATCAATTGAGAGTGAATTTTGGGTTGCGATAATCCAAATAGATTATTCTAATTCTATTGTTAAATCAGGTGAAATAGGGATATTCCTTGATATTTTAAAGGAAAAGAAAAATCTAAAAGATGGAACAATTGTTTCAGTAAAACCCGCAGATCCCCCTGATTCATTTAGATTTATCCAAAAAAAAATAAGAGGGAAAAAACTTAGTAGCGAAGGAATAAACAATTTTATACAAGATACAGTTTCAGGATCCTTATCTCGAATAGACTTGGCTGCTTTTATCACTGGAGTTCAAATAAATGGCATGGATAATGAGGAAATGACGGCGTTAACTTTAGCAGAGGTTAGGAGTGGAGATGTTTTTTATTTTGGGATGGACGTATATGACAAACATAGTACCGGGGGAGTCCCGGGTAACAAAGTGTCTTTAATTATTGTTCCAATTGTAGCTGCTGCGGGATTAACGATCCCAAAATCATCTACGAGAGCTATTACTTCACCATCAGGAACAGCTGATTCAATGGAAGTATTAGCCCCTGTTACCTTTAAATCAGACGAATTAAAGGAAATTGTTTCAAAAGAAAATGCTTGTATCATCTGGGGTGGTGCATTGGATATTGCGCCTGCTGATAATCTTTTAATTGAAATTGAACGCCCTCTTCATATGGATCCGATTGGTTTAATGATTCCCTCTATTCTCACTAAAAAACTTAGTATGGGTGTAAAAAAGCTTGTTTTAGATATCCCTGTTGGTGAGGGTACTAAATTCCAAACCCCTGATAAAGGTAAACAATTTGCTTACATATTTAAAGAAATCGCTGTTAATGTAGGGATTGAAGCTGAATGTGCATTGACCTTAGCACATCAACCAATAGGTCATACAATTGGACCTGCCCTTGAAGCAAAAGAAGCTTTAACTTTACTGAGAGATTATTCAGCAGGTCCAAATTCTTTGATCGAAAAATCTACTGATTTAGCAGGTATGCTCCTAGAAATGGGTGGTAAAGCTCAAAAAGGGGCAGGTCAAGTTTTGGCAAAAGAATTATTGCGATCTGGTAAAGCTTATGAAAAAATGAAAAGTATTATTGAAATTCAAGGTGGAAATCCAGAGATAGAACCTGATGATATTGAAATTGGACCATATGTAAAAGAGTTTTTTGCTACCAAAGAAGGATATATTGTTGAGGTTAAAAATTCAATAATAAATCAAATAGCAAAAGCTGTAGGGTGCCCTAATTCAAAAAGCTCAGGTGTAGAAATCATAAAAAAGCAGGGCGCGAGATTAAAGGAAGGAGATCTTGTTTTCCGAGTTTATTCTCATAATCAGTCTAAATTGAAAAAAGCAGAAAAGATATATAATGCATCAGGAGGACCAGTAACTCTGGGTGGTATGATACTAGAGAAAATTTAAAGAAAATATAAATGTATTAAAAGAAAGTATGCCTTTAACTCCTAGAGCTATTTTTAATGATGTAAGAAACAATGATTTAGATAAAACTTCAGCTTTAGAACTAATAATTGTTTTGATTGAGAATACTGAGGATGCCAAAACTAGATTAGAATGTATAGATATAATAGAAAAAATTAAAATTAAAAATAAAAAAGCTTTTAAAATCCTAGAAAACCTCTTAATCTCTGATTCTAATGAAAGGATTCGCAGTTTATCAGCAAAAGTTCTGAAAAGTCTGTTTTTGGAAGATGCGATTCCACCAATGAAATGGGCTATTAAGAATGAATCTTCACTTAATTGTTTGATATCAATAATTACTCATTTAAGTGAGATTGAAAGTATCAAAGCTAGAACATTTTCAATTAAAAAAATGAATGAAATTAATAAAAAAAAATATAAATATAATC
>JBHLPZ010000228.1:0-4804 GCA_048885325.1 Candidatus Odinarchaeota archaeon | reverse complement strand
ATTAGAAAACGAGCTCTATATAAAGAAAACACTCGGAAGAATACGAGGCATACGCAAGACACTATATATTCATACAAAGAAGATGATTCCTATCATACATTCTGCTACTAAACATTTAATCGAAAGATTATTTGAAAAATATTTAAATTATCACGGTATTTCATCAGAAGACTATAAAAAACTCTCAAGGGAAATCTTGAACTTATTAAGTCAGAAAGAAATGTCAACAAGCGAAATTAAAAAAACCTTGAATTCCCAAAAAGATATCGGAGCAGTCATTTCTACAATGTGTGATGAAATGGCAATAATTAGGACTAAACCAATAAAAAGTTGGAAAGATAGAAGAATACGATATGCTTCCTTTAAAGATTATTTCCCAGAAATAAATATTAATAATTACAATGAAGAGGAAGGTTTAAAAATTCTTGCTAAGAAATATTTAAAATCTTATGCACCATCAACTGAAAATGATATTGTATGGTGGACAGGGATAATTAAAAGTAAAATTCGTAAAGCACTAGAAGAATTTAGAGACGAGATAACGACCATTAAGATTTCACCCCTTAATCATGAATTTCTCATTTTACAAACTGATATTGAAAAAATTGATAATCTAACCTTAACTCAGGATGATAATGTTAACTTTTTGCCCCAACTTGATCCATATTTAATGGGTTATAAAGATCGAGAACGATATATTGAAATCAATAATTATGAATACGTATTTGATCGCTCTGGAAATATCACATCTACTATTTTATTAGATGGAAAAATTATTGGTGTATGGGATATTGCTGAAAAGCCAGTCCCTATGGTAAAAGTGTTATTTTTTAATAAAATGGATGAAAATGTTTTGGATAAAGCTTATAAAGAAGCAAAAAAGATTGGAAAGTTTATAATGGAGAAAAAATTTCAGATAAAAGAGTGTAAGCAAATGATCCCTTTAACTAAAAGGACAGCCGGTGGATTTATGACTCCGTTAAAAGATTGTAGTTGAATAAAACAAACATAAAACATTAAAATAAGCAAAAAAATAAAAGAATATATTTATTTGGTTCTTTAACCTTGCGATTCTGCGATAATATCACCAAATAATCGCTTTACCGCCTCAATTCGAGTTTCTTCTCCTATTTGTTCAACATTCTTTAGGGAAATAGCTTCTTTTGGACAAATTGCTATGCATTGAGGTTCTCTCTCTCCCACTTCAGGATCGATGAATTCTTCTTTCATATTTTCACATAAATCGCAAATAAGTGCTTTTTGACTTGATAAGTGAAGAGTAATAACTCCAAAATCACATGCTCGAATACAAAAACCACAACCATTGCACTTATCATTATCTACAATAATGGAACCTGTCTCTGTATCTTGTTCTAATGCTTTTTCTGGGCAACTGCGAACACAGGGAGAGTCTTCACATTTTTGACATGCTAATGCGATATTGAAAATTGGTTCAATCCTTACTCTATGGATTCTAGTATTTATGGGATTGAATTCTCCATCGTGAACAAAACTACATATACTTTCGCATGTTTCGCATCCTGTGCACAAATTTGGGTCAACAATGATAAATTGGTGAATCTTTCCTCCTCTTTTCTTAGTTCTGACCTTTGACATCTTACTTTTTACCTCCAGCTGCCTTTAAATTTCCAATTACAAAGTCTAATCCCAATTCTTTCAATGTTTCATCGGTTGGAAATCCGGTTTCTTTATCCCACCCTCGTGCTTCATAATAGCCACTTAACACTTTCTGATAGCCATCTTCTTTTAATGTGACTCCCTTAGCAGGACCTCTAGTGTGAGCTTCTTTGAAAAATCTTTCTGGAGGACGATCATCTGCACGTGTACAACCTTCTCTGATATTGAAACATTTTGAAAGTGTAACAATTGCAGCCCCTCTTTTAAGTATAGATTCTTCTGTGTGGGGGATACCTGTCACTAATTCATATACTTTAGCCATTTCAGCGTCAGATTCATAGATGCCTCGTGTAAATTTACAAATAATATATGAATCAATCAAGGCGTACACATCTTCTAATTTAACAATTTCTTTTCCACGTTCAAGTGGTTTATCATATGCAAATCTGTCGAAAGTTCCCTTTGCATCCAGTCCATATGCTCCATTCCGTAAATGACACGCTCCTCTTATTGAGACACTTTCACCGACCGCAAAGGAAGACATTCCGTGCAAATCAAAGGCTGGCATTTCTAATCCTTTGATATGCATAGCATAATAGCTAGCATTTTTCCTGCCCATCTCTTCAAGTCTTCTGCCAGCTTCTCTAGTACCATCACCAAAAATTTCCCCAGCAAAACCTTTACCAAGGATCATTTCTTCAGTGAAACGTACTAAATTATTAGTTGAGCCAAATGGTAACTTGTATCCTAAATCTTTTTCTGTAATTACTCCCTCTTCAAAACATTCACATGCCATAGCAGCAGTAACACCACCGGATATTGCATCGATTCCTAAATCATCGCATAAAGCAACACATTTAAATACAGTAGGCCAATCAGCATTCCCACATGCTGTACCGAATCCATAACATAACTCAACATCTATGCTTGCGTATGTATTTGGCCAATCAGGATGAGTTTTGGGTATTTTAGCAATGTGATCACATGCAATTGAACATTGAGAGCAGGCCACTTTTTTTACAACCCAATCAATATTAAGTGTATCACCCGTAAAGGCGCCATCATCTATTTTTTCCCATGTACCTTCACGATGATTAAATGTAGGCATCATGCCAAGCTTATTATAACTTGTCAATCCTGCTGGCGTACCTAAATCTCGATATTTTGCTGTTGCAGGACCATTAGCAACTTTTATTAATTTCTTGGCCAATTTAAAAAATTCTACTGGATATGCAACCTTTGTCCCTTTAGTACCTCTGAAGCAGACTGCTTTCAGGTTTTTTGAACCCATAACCGCACCCATACCAGTTCTTCCAGCTTGTCGATTACGATCGTTAGTGATACACGCCATATGGCTCATTCTTTCTCCCGCAGGACCGATAGCCAATACAGCTAATCGGTGGTCTTGAAATTCTTTTCTAAGTTCTTCTTCAGTTTCCCAACAACCCTTACCCCAAACTGTTTTTTCACATGGAACTAAATAATAATCATCATCATCTACAACCATATAAACAGGTCCAGGAGATTTTCCCTTGAATACAATCATGTTAACTCCTGCTCTTCGAGCTTGAGCACCTACAGATCCAGAGGAAATTGCCATGCCAAAAACGTTTGTTAATGGAGATTTTGCAAACACTCCAAACTTAGAACTCGTTGGCAAAATAGTAGTTGGAAAAGGACCTTGTGCATATACAAACACATTTTCTGGACTGAGTGGATCCACACCCGGCTTTAATTCGTCCCACAAGACTTTAGCACCGAATCCGTATCCTCCAATCCAATCCCGACAGAAATCTTTAGATAATTCCGATTTTTCAATTTTTCCATTAGTTAAGTCAACATCAAGTCTAACTTGAGAATATCCCTTTACATCATCAGGGATAGGAATTTCTTTTGCTTTACTCATGTCTTTCACATAAAATTATGTAATTAAATTATGATATGATATTAATTTTCAAACTTATTAAATTTTTAATATTTAGAATAAGCAATTATTTATTAGGTTTCTTGTTAATATTGTAAATTTCCTATAAGTCGATCCTTTAATATTAGATTATCTGATATTATTAAAAAAATGTGTTCCCTTAATTAAAGAAGATTTTTTAGTGTTTATTGCGAGAATCTAAATAAAAGGCAATAATTAATAAACTATATTGTATAATAATTTAATTTCTATAATAAAAAATTTAATAATATTGATTTAATTAAAAAAATCTTAAAGATAAGTAATATTTCGATAACTTTAATACATTGAATTTAGGAAAAAATAGTTTCGCAATTCACTATTTTTATTACAAATTTCTACTGTAATTTTTTAAAAAATTGAGGATAATGCAGAGATTGAATCAAAACTTCTTAAAAAAAATTTCTAATGATGATAAAATTAAGCTAGAAAAAATTGTAGAAGTATATGAAAACGAAAAAGGAAACATTATCTCGCTACTTCAACAAGTTCAAGAGCAATATGGCTATTTGCCAGAGAAGATCTTATACTATCTTTCGGAAGAACTAAAGATTCCTATTGCTGAGATATATGGTATTGCTACCTTCTATTCACAGTTTTGTTTTGCCAAAAAAGGAAAATATAATATAATATGCTGCAATGGAACAGGATGCCATGTAAAGGGAGCTCCTTTATTATTGGAGTTCCTTGAAAATCAATTAAATATCAAATCTGGGCAAACTACAAAAGATAAACAGTTTAGTTTGGAGGTTGTTAGGTGTTTAGGCTGTTGTGCTATTTCACCTGTATGTATAATAAATGACAAAATTTATGGGAATTTAAGCATAAGAAAACTTGGAAAAATTATTAAAAAATTAGAAAAAGAAGAAAAAATCAGTTTGAGCCCAAAATGACCCAAATTAAAAGAAGAGATATATTAATTTGTCGTGGTACGGGTTGTAATTCCCTTAATGCACAAGGAGTTAATGATGAATTAGAAGATTTAATTAAAAAGTCAAATTTGAATGATTTTGTGAACATTAAGAAGACAGGGTGCCATGGTTTTTGTCAAGTAGGACCAACATTGATAATAGAACCGGATAATATAATGTATGTTGTTCAACAACCTAAAGATATGAAAGATGTCATCGAGCAACATCTCAAAAGAGATAAAATAGTTAAAAAATTGCTATATATTAATCCTGCTAATGGAAAATTTATTCA
>JBHLPZ010000227.1:1200-4832 GCA_048885325.1 Candidatus Odinarchaeota archaeon | reverse complement strand
GCCGAGAATTTATCAAGAAACACAATTTATAAAACGATGAAACAAACTTCAGAATTAAAATTTGTCAAGGATTTAAAGAGAAATGCAGTAATTTGCTACGATGATTGTAATTTAAAAATAGTTGCTCAGAAAATCATCAAAGAAAACATGAATCACATTGTTATTACTAATAGAGACCATATTTTAAAAGGTATAGTTACAAGTTTTGATGTAACAAAAGCAATTGCTGAAGATAAAACAGAGATTAATGAAATTATTACAAAAAAAGTTATAACTACAACTGATAATGAACCTATTGAAGTTGCAGCGAGAAAGATGAAAGTTAATGATATTTCGGCTTTACCTGTGATTGATGAGGATATGAAAGTAATTGGAATATTAACTTCAGAAGAGTTGATGTAATTGACAATTATAAATTGTACTTTACCATTTGGTATCATAAAAGATATTGATGATTATTCGAAAATTATTAATGAAATTTTGCGATACGATATTACGTTTAATATTCTTAAATTTTCAACCGTATCTACTGGTGTTAATATTCTTTTGGATGTACCAGAGGATAAAATAAAAAGGATTACAGAATCATTGAGAAAAAATAATGTTATTGTAAATAAAAAAGGAAGAATAATTATTAATGATGATAAATGCATTGATTGTGGTGCATGCATTTCTTTATGTCCAACAGAAGCATTGTTTTTAAATGAATTAGCTAGATTAGAATTTTCTTATGACAAGTGCATTGGATGTTTATTATGTTTAGATTCATGTCCACGACATGCGATTGAAGAGATGTAAAAATCAAAAAAGGTTTTTTTTACAATTTTATTGTTAATTTATTATTGAGTTATTATTTCAAATATTTCTTCTATACGAGGAGTTTTCCTTCTCATAGTAATGCAGCGCTCTTCTTCACAACCTCTTAATAATGCTACCAATTCATTCAAATGGATTGTGGGAATATCTAACTTTTCATTGAACCATTTATTCATCTTTTCTCTATATTCCGGTTTACTTAAAGTGTATAAACAAGTAGGACATGGCGTTATAATAAAATCTGCTCCAACATTTTGAGCACTCAACAATTTATTAGCCGTTATTTTTAGCGCTTCTCGAGGATTTATTAAGAGTTGTGAGGCACCCCACCCACAACAGCTCTCCCTCTCTTGATAATCGACAGGTGTTCCACCAAATAAGGTTATAAGGTCTTCTAATTTAGTTTTATCTTTTAAATAATGATTAAAACTACGTTTATCTCTTGAAAGATTTAAGTAATGACATCCATAATGTACAGCGACTTTAAAATCACTTAAATCGAATTTTAATGAATTTACCAAATCATTTCTGATTAAGTATAAAAAATCTAAATCGTGAATAAACCTTACCTTTGGATTTTCTAATATATCATACATTCCAGGGTATGTTTCCTTTTTAACATTTTTTTTTAACTGATCTAAAATTTCTTGAGTCTTTTTCCTTATTTGAGGTGTTTCTAAAAACTCTCTTCCCCTTAATAGAGAATTATAACACCCATTGCAGGAAAATAATAAAATATCTGCTTGTTGATTAATTTCATTTAAATTTCTTTCATTTATAGCAGCAAATTGAGCTCTTGTTATTAGATTTCTTTGAAAAAAAGTTCCAGTGCAACATGACTGACTCTTACATGTAGACACTTCGAGTTGAAGACTCTCAAGTAGATCCTGTATTCCCCATCTCACTCCAGGGAAATATTTTTCTAAACATGCTTTAAATAAACATAATTTCTTATCTTTAAAGAACTCTAATGGATTTTCTTGAAAATCTCTTTCAATTTCCTCAATATTAAGAACTAAATTGTAGGTTTCCATAATTTATTTACTTTTTCTTCTTTCTTTTGTTTTTACTTGCCTTAAAAACATATTTTATTCGGGCAAAATTACATATGTCGTTTAACTCATCAATCCTCTGTTGGGGTAATTTTTCACCTAAAGGTTCTTCCAATACAACTCCAGTTGTTAGGAACCTCTCTGCCATTTCTACGTATTTTCTTAGATCATTATATTTTGGTCCAAATCCTTTTTTGAATGACTCGTTTCTGAGATTGATGATTAACATTGGAATGTTTATATTTTCCCTGGGACACACTCGTTTGCATCTTTCACATAAATAGCAATACCAAATATCAGAATCTTTTAAAACGCTTTTATCTCCATGTAACACTTTTCCAATAATTTTTCTGATATTAAAATTAGATACTTTCGCGGCAGGACAATCCCCCACACATTTTCCACAGCTAATACATTGAATAATATTTTTATTTTCATCTACATCTTCAACGAGTTCCTCATAAAATTCCCAATTCCAGTCTGAATCTGAATATTCATCCATGATATGATTATTTACATTTTTAAGAAGAATATCATAAATTCTAAGAGAAAATCATAATACATAATAAAAAAATTATTGTATTACAAAAAGTAATTCAATTTGTATATATATTTTAATTTCAAAAATTAACTAATCAAATTATTAGTTAAGTTAAATCACTTCTCAAAATAGACAAAGAAGAAAATATTTATTATTTAAGAAATTTTTTTGAAAAATATCACTATAAAAAATTCCAATTCATCATCGAAAATTAAAGCGCTATCATTACTTACTGGAGTATAGCTAATGGTTCTTTATAAAGATGGAAAAGTCTATTTGAAACTGGTATATTGGGGTATGGCAGGATCAGGTAAAACTACTATACTCCAAACTCTTTACAAATTAACAAAAGAAACAAAGAAAGATATTGTTCCAATTGGAAATTTACAAATAATAGCGAGAGAAAGTGGGGCAACTTTATATTTTGATAGAGGATTATTTCAATCAACAAAACAAAAACAAGTCTTTTATAGGGTATTCACTGTTGCGGGACAAACAAGTTTTTCACCTCTTAGAATAAAACTATTTGATAAACCAGAAGATAAAACTGATGCTGTTATTTATGTCATTGACTCTCAGACTAAATTTCTTGAAGATAACATTGAATCACTCCGAGAATTAAAAAGTGTTGCTAATGATAAACTAATTAAAGAGATTCCGTTCATTGTAATGCTTAATAAGCAAGATCTCAAAGAAATTATTGATAAAGAGGACTTTATTCAAATTTTAAAAAATGAAAAACTTTGGTATGAACCTGGGAATAGTTTAAATAGATGGAATCCTATAATCTATGAAACTTGTGCTTTATATGACCAAAAAAAAGATATATATCGAAGTTTTCACGAATGCGCTAGAAGAACTGCATTATATCAAATTTATGGAGATGGAAAGGCACCTGTTGATGAAAAAATATCTGATACTTCCATATTAACCATTTAGATTATAAATTTGATAAAATAAAAAAAATAAAAATTTTATTTTTCTCTTATAAAAATAGCATGCATCCATTTTGGCAGCAAGAAGCCCCCATAGAACTCTATAGCACTTATTATTAATAATACTCTTACAATTACTACCATTATTGCTAGCAAAGGATCAGTAGGGTTCTCAAAAATGGTACCCAACAAGGAATCTAGGACTGCTGCTATTGTAAATGTAATAAAGGCTGCTCTTAATAATTTTCCTTTAACACGTACTTCTTTATCATTAGATTTTACTGATTT
>JBHLPZ010000227.1:0-1100 GCA_048885325.1 Candidatus Odinarchaeota archaeon | reverse complement strand
AGCCTTGATTTATATTTGGAATATTTTGATAAAATTGTAAAACCAATTATCAGTGAAATCAGTACAAAAATTAAACTGAAACTTCCTTGTAAATAATCAACTACTTGTAAAGCCAAATTTTTCACCAATTTTTAAATAAAAATAAGAACTTTAAACTTAAATAAGTAGTAATTAAATCAATTAATATATATCTTTTTTGGATCTATTCTTGATTGAGCAAAATTCAAACATTTTAAAAAAAAATATTTAAAGCTAGATTACTGAATAATTAAAAGGGGTTGGCTGCTCTTTTAAAATATTCAATAGCAATTCTGTATGAAATAAATATTGATTTAAAGAGATTTCTTGATTTTGGTATCTTCTAATTAGTATTTTAATTATATAGAAAGGAGAAAACTTTAAGAATCGAATATCAGAAAATAAATATACTATACCTTTTGCTTCAAATATAATTTTTTTATCCATAAGCTCATCAAATAAGTCCTGTCGATTATTTAATAAACTTAGACAATCATTTACGGAAAGATTTGTATTTCTCAAATTTTTTATTAAAAGATATACATCTTTATCAACTAGAAAATTAATTATCGCTTTGTTTTCTAACTCCTGGCTACAATTATATTTCGAATAAAACTTAATAAATTCTTTTTTATATTTTTTTAGGACACGCTCTTCAATATTTTCCTCATCCGGTATTCTTTTGGGAGGAACTCTTGCACATGTAAAATCCTTGATTAAAAAATAGCATTCTTTACTACCTGGTAGATTTCTCTTTAATATTAGATTCTCCCGCAGAAATGATATCAAAAGTAAATCAATATTTACTGTAGAAAATCCATATTCTTGTCTCAATATGTTTGTTAAATCTGTTTTAGAAATTACTCCATTTCTTAAAATTTGTAAAATTGTGAACTTAATTTTATCTTGGAAAAAATTTATCAAATCTTCACTTTCTAATTTGTTGTAATTTTTTATTGTATTAAACGCTTCAGAAATAGCTCTTGTCATTTTATTTGTATTCATTAACTCAATCAGATTTTTACCAATAATAGCTAAAATGTCAGGAGAAATAACATCGTCTTTTTCTTTTTTACCACTTA
>JBHLPZ010000226.1:0-4851 GCA_048885325.1 Candidatus Odinarchaeota archaeon | reverse complement strand
TTTTTCAATTTTAGTAAAATTGATTTGATCTGTTTCTAAATCTTGAATATTATATCTTTGTTCATTATAGTCTATTATAGAGATTTGTGTTTCTACTTCATGTTTCTCTCCTATATATTTTAAAGTTCCGGGAGGAAGTCCAACCTTTTGCTTCTTTTTATGTGATTGAAATGTTCTTTTTAAAGGATCAAAAAATTTTCTCATATAGATCAATATATTTTAAGGTTAGGATTATAAGTTGGAATATTATAAGCTGTTTTTTATTTTAAAAATTTTGTTTAGTTAAAAAATTATAATCTTTAATTTATCAAAAAAATATTTAAAAGTAGGAAAAAATACTTAAAACTAAAAAATTCCGTAAGGTAATATTCTGATATGAAAAAGATATATAAAATCTTAATTTGGTTAGCTGGTATTGGAATTTTTTTAGGAGTTTATTTCTATTTCGGTTTTGATCAATTTTTAATAAATTTAATCATTTTGAATATAATTGCTTATTTCCTAAGATCCATTTTTATTGATATAACCCAAGGATTAATTAAAAACTTATTTGCTCGTTATATAATTATGATAGTAATAAATATTGCATGGTTGGTATTACCTTTTTGGTTGATTTTTATCATTTCGCCAATTTACTTTGTAGCAATTATCTCCTTTTTAGTTGTTGCAATATCTTTAACATTTCAGAATATCATTAACAATATCGCATCAGGTGTAATGCTTTTATCATCAGAAGGATTTGAGGCTGGTGATCTAATTGAAACAAATGGAGTTGAAGGAATCGTAAAAGAGATTACATTGAATAATTTAAAAATTGAAGATTTTGATGGGTCCTTAACCTATATTCCAAATAAGAATGCTTTTAACTCATCAATAGTTCGTTATACTCACAAGCCTCCTAAAAAAGAAATAAAGCTAGGCATTTCAGAAGTTATCAAAAAAATAGGGGCACTTTTAACCGGTGAAAAAAAACTTACTCGCTATATTAAGATGATTGAACTATTAAGTTCAGTAGATTCAGAAAAACTTGAGGAATTATTAAAGCCCGTATTAGATAAATATGAATCTATCTTTGGAATAAGACCATATTTTTATGTTAATAATACCGTCAGTGGAATTACACATCGATTAAGTGTTACTATACAAATTCTATCTGAGGATCCAAAACTAATCTTAACCTATATTGACCCATTAATGAAAGATATACTTTTTAAAATATATGATAAAGAAATAAATTATGGATGGGATCCTAATGAAAAAGATTCATACATTAATAACTTTGAGGTGGGTTAATTATAGCAATCTTTAATACCGATTTGGAAGCGTTACTCTATCTTTTAATTATTGGAGTCGGTCTTTATATTATTAATAAGATTCTCTCTCTAACAATTGGTAAAGCTAAAAAAATTTCTTTAAAATATAAAATAATTATTAATTTTACTTTCAAGATTGCTACTGTTCTTATAATAGCTTTTTTTATTATTGAGGGTTTTCCTATCATTTCTTTAATTAATCCTACTTATACTGCGATACTCACTGGAGCGATTAGTACTGCGATTGCATTTGCTTCAAGCGGCATATTTGCAAACTTTATTTCAGGAATTGTTATAATGTTAGTAAGACCTTTTGAAGTTGATGATTTGGTCAAAATTGAAGGAGACAAAGGAATCATACGAGCAATTAATTTGACTAAGATAAAATTAGAAACATTTGATAATATAATAATTGAAAAGTCTAATGCTCAAGTCCTTTCATCAAAAATTGTAAATTATACGATTAAACTTGGGAAAAAGAAAACGTTTGAACATTTTAAGAAAAAGATTTTAGCTCCTCAGGATATTGGTTTTAAAGACATTTATGAAGGGGTTCCAGATTCTAAAAAAGAGTTTGAAAGTAATTTAAGAAAAGCCCATGAATCATTTTCAACTAAATACTATCCAAAGCTTTACAATTTTACATTTAGGATGGCTTTTCCGTATAAAGGGTTTCGATTAATGATGAAGAAAGTCACTGAACTATGTAATTTATATAATCAGAAAAACATTTTCAGAATTAAACCACAATTCGATGTGATAACTTTTAATATAAGTATCATAGTCAAATTTAGATTACTAACGTTTGATGCTCAAAAAATTTTTGACTTTCAACCAAAATTTGCTCAAGATGTTTATAACATAATTTACAGCCTTAAAAATATATAAAATTGGTAGATTTACCCACTTTATTGTTTACTTTTTTACTTACTCTTTATTTATTATATTTATAAAAAGAAAGGTGATTAGAAATATTAATTAAACATAGAGAATATGAACCCAAAGTAGATCATTCAGTATATATTGCACCTAATGCTATTATTGTAGGTAGAGTTAAGGTTAGTAAAAATTCGCGGATAATGTATGGCTCTGTTCTAAATTCCGAAGGTTCTAAAATTGAGATTGGTGAATGTTCAATTATATGTGAAAACGCCGTTCTTAGGGCGACAGCAGCTGGGAATAAGGATTATCCTGTATTAATCGGTAATCATGTCTTCATCAGTCCACATACCACCCTTATTGGATGTAGAGTTGAGTCCTATTCTTATATAGCTACAGGTGCAACTATCTTACAGGGAGCATTTGTTCAATCTGGAGCTGCTGTAGCTGTTGGTGCGTTTGTTCATGCAAATACAGTAGTCCCGAGTAAGTTCTTTATTCCCCCCAATACAGTAGCAATAGGTGATCCAATCAAGCTTTATAGTCCTAATGAAAAAGAGAAATTAGCAGAAGCCATAGCATCCATAGGATTTGCCAAAATTGCCTTTAATGTAGATGCAGAATGGGATGACCGTATTACAAGGTATAAACAAGCTACAGAAGCCAGATCTAAAGAATTTGAAAGTCATTTTAAAGATGAAATATTATTATAAATAAATCGAAACCTGATATATTGAAGCAAAATGTTCCATAATATATCCGAAATTATAAAAAAAAGAATGAAATATTTAGAAGAAATTGATTCTAAAGATAGGTTTGATGGGACGCCCAGAATGAAAAGACTTCGTCAAATACCCCCTGATATAGGAAAATTTCTCTCAATTATGGCTGCTAGTGCTCCAAATGGAGACTTTTTAGAAATTGGTACCAGCGCAGGTTATTCTACCCTTTGGATTGCATTAGCTTGTAAATATCGAGGTATTAAAATGAAAACTTTTGAAGTATTAAATGAAAAAATTGAAATAGCTAAAGAAACATTCAGAGTTACCAATATGAGTAGCTTCATTGACCTAATTGAGGGTGATGCACGTAATTATTTAAAAGATTATAAAAATATTGCTTTTTGCTTTCTAGACGCTGAAAAAGAAGTTTACGAAGAATGCTATGATTTAATAATTCCAAATATGGTTAAAGGAGGAATCCTTATTGCGGATAATGCAATAAATCATTATGAAACTTTAAAACCAATGATTGATAAAGCATTAGCTGATCGTCGTGTAGATGCGATGATTGTTCCAATCGGAAAGGGAGAATTACTGTGTAGAAGAATTTAATAAGATTTTTTTATTATTGAGGGTTTTCTTTTGATAAATAAATATCTACTTTCTTTTTTTTTATAGCAAAAATCTTTAAATGAAATTCTTAGTTGAAGAATTTATTCCACAAATTAATTTCATAAAGAAAAAAAATCTATTTATAAAATTATAGAAGGATATGGACTTATTCACTCACTTAGTATTTGGAGCCTTAATGTACATCCTTTTTCTAAAGGAGGTAACTTTTGATTATATCTTTCTAGCAATCTTTATGTCAGTTTTACCTGATTTAGATATATTTATAACACCTTTGAAAAGAATTTTCAAATCAAATTATCTTGAACATCGTGGAGGTTCCCATTCTTATGTTATTGGTATAATAATATCGGCAATTGTAAGTGCTATATATTCTCCACTAACACAACGGCCATTTCTTATAGCTTGGATTATAGGCATGGTCTTTTATGGTTTGCATGTATCTATGGACCTTCTTACTACTACGAAAATTCCTTACTTATATCCACTTTCTAAAAAAGAACATAGTTTTTATGTTGAAAAAGCAGGTAGTTTATTCACAATGGTGAACTCAGTAACTTTTCTTATTTTGTTAGGTATTTTATTTCATAGTTCTGCAGATATATTCTTTTTCGGTTTACTGATTAACTTTTATACTTGGTTTTTTATTGTTTATTATTTCTATCGAATTATATCGAAAGTTTGGTTATCTTTAAATCTTAAAAGTAATCAGAAATATCTTCCTGGAATTCTACCTTTTTCTTATACTATTTATAGTAATGATATTGTGGAAAATGAAATCTCATTAAGCCTAGAAAGGAAATTTCATTTCTCAAAAATCAAGGATATGATTAAGATTAATACATTCTTGAATACGGAAGAATTGATCCTTTTTAAAAAGGGGATAGAGCTATGTAATGCAAATTATTATTATGCCAAATGGACTGTGTTTCCAATCTTTATAAGAGATGAGGAGATTTTTTCTATCAAATTATTTTTTTTAGAAACTATGATGCGTAATAGAACTATGTATATTCAATTTGATTTTGTTATGCGTACACTACAATTAATAGGTTTTAATAGAGGCTCTGGAAAGATAACACATTAACGTAAAAGTTTTTTAAGGATATAGTATAAGTGAAATTCATGCGTAAAAACGAGATTAGGAAGGAAATTGAAGAAATGGTAAATAGAGAGACAAGAGCCTGGGATAATCAAGATGTTGATCTTTTAATGTCCATATTCCATCCGGATATGGTTTGGCCTTGGCCAAAGACGCCACTGTCTCATGATCCAATAGACTGGGTTCTTGAATGGGGGAGATATGA
>JBHLPZ010000225.1:0-4890 GCA_048885325.1 Candidatus Odinarchaeota archaeon | reverse complement strand
TTGATTGGTGGCTAAGACCTGAGGATTATTGGCTTCGCCAGTGGCTTTATGGCTTTTTAGAATCCTTAATTGTAGGATTCCTATTTATTTCAGGAGTAAGTACCGCTTTAGCATTTAAAAGTAATCAATTGAAATTGCAAGGTTTAAAGAATTTTAATAAGTTAATAAAAAATGTTTACTTTTTAAGAGCCTCTTTTATAATATTAATCGCACTTATTTATAATTTCTTTGTGGCTGTTTTATGGGGCGGAGATATTACAGATCTTTGGAGTTGGTTAGTTTTACAAACAATCGGTTTTTCATTAATACTATGTTGGCCTTTTTTACGGACATCTAGGAATTTTAGAATTTCTTTTGGAATTTTAATTTTAATAGTTAATCAACTCATATTATCATTTTTAATGGGAGGCCCCTATAAAGACTTATCAAATATATATGGGATTATATATCATATACTTTATAATCCCATAAGTCAATTTCCCATTTTGCCCTATTTCAGTATTATCCTTATAGGAACAGCATTGGGAGATAAAATTTTTGAGATAAATATTATAAGAAATCAAGAAGAAAGGAAACAATTGTTTAAGGAGAAGCTAATAAAGCCTTTGTTTTTAATTGGAGCTAGTTTATTAATTTTTGGAATTGTTTTTTTCTACCCTGAACTTATTATTCTCCCTGAAGTTTATTTTTCTAACCCGAATATCTTTATGAATACTATCTCAGCATCTGCCTATTCAATGGGGATAATACTTATGGCAATAGCATTTTTTATGAAAGTTCAAATATTCGAGGTTATTAAAACAAAAAAAAGCTATAGATATTTATTCTTCTATTCATATTATTCATTTACTATTTATTTAGCTCATAATCTACTATACTTTCTTTTTCCTGGTCAATTAACTTGCGTTACAATTTGGATTGCTGTAATAGGGGGGTCCATTATATTTGGATTTCTATTTAGAATTATATATATAAAATTAGGTGCAAAAGTTTCTTTGAAAACTGGTATTGGTACTCTAAGCTTAATAATAGCAAGAAAACTTTATAATGCAAAAAAGGAAAATAAACTTTGAAGTAATTTTTATAATCTTTATATCGTATAACGTATTATATTTTCTATTTTCAGGTCTTTAGATGCAATAAGTTTTTGAATCTTCGTTATTATAACAATGAGTCTTTTAACTTTTTTACTCAAATCTATGTTTATAAAAGGAGGACCAAAATTTTCTTTAAGGATTGGAATAAGCGCATTAAGTTCTATATTAGTAAATAAAACTAATAGAAATAGAAAGCATTAATTTTTTCTATTTTTGTCAATTCATATAGCATCTTTTACAAAATTGTGGAATTCCACAAAATTGTAAATTAGAGAAGAGTTTTTCCTTAAAACTTTAAAAAGTTGTATGCTATTTTTAATTAACTTTCAACGATGTTTCAGCATTTAAACTAATAATTCGAATAGTTGATAATTTTCATGGAAAGAATTAGGGCTCTTGATACTATTCGCGGAGCTTGCATGTGGATTATGATATATGGTCACATGATTGAGTGGTGGTTAAGACCAGAGGATTATTGGCTTCGCCAGTGGTTATTTGCTTTTTTGGAATCAATTGGGGCCACTGGATTTTTATTTATTTCAGGAGCAAGTGCTGCTTTAGCTTTTAGAAGCAATGAAATAAAACTTCAAGCGTTAAATGATTTCAATAAATTCTTAGTAAGAGATGTATATTTTTTAAGAGCGATTATTATATTATTAATCGGATTTATCTATAACTTTTTTGTGGCTGTTTTGTGGGGAGGTGATATTACAGATCTTTGGAGTTGGCTTGTTTTACAAACAATAGGTTTTTCATTAATTTTAACTTGGCCGTTCATGCGAACAGCTAAAACTTTCAGATTATTTTTCGGAATTTTAATATTTGTATTGAATTACGTTATTTTAGGGATTTTATTACCTTATCAAGAGCAACCCAATTTTGGAGGAATTATGTTTCACGTACTTTATAATCCCTTAACTCAATATCCCATCTTAATGTATTTTAGTGTTTTTCTTATCGGAACTGTTGTAGGAGAAATAATTTCTGATATAAATACTGTAGAAGATCAAAATGAAAGGAAATTATTGTTTAAGAAAAAATTCATAATTCCTACTTCAATTTTCGGGACAATACTATTAGTTTTCGGAATTATAAATTTCTTTCCGGATTTTTTGTTTTTTAATACAATTTCAGCATTTGCATACTCGTTAGGGATTATTCTAATTGTTTTATCGTTTTTTACGGCAATTCAGATATTTGAGCTCATTAAAACAAAAAAAAGTTATAGATATCTCTTCTTCTATTCATATTATTCATTTACTGTCTATTTAGGACATAATGTGCTATATTTTCTTTTTGTTGATCAATTAACTGTTGTTACAATTTGGTTTGCTATAATCGGAGGGAGTATTTTATTTGGGTTTCTATTTAGAGCCATGTATCAAAAATTAGGTGCAAAAGCCTCTTTAAAAACAGGTATTGGTGCTCTAAGTTTCATTATAGCAACGAAATTTAGCAAAAAGAAAAATCCGTCTCATACTAAATGATTCAATGATTTCATGACAATTTTTATAGTTATGAATTATCTCCATGAGTCCATGTATCACCACTTATAAAATCATAAATTGTTTTGAAGTTCCGGTAATAGGAAATATATTTTAGATTTGACTGTATAATTCTCCATCTATAAATACTTTTTAATGTACGCAAAAATTGATTAAAAATGTATTTTGGACGCATAAGAAATTTAAAATAAGCATTTCTTACTTCTTTTTCTACAATTTCAAGAGGTGGGACTAATGTTTTAACACCATTTTCCCAATATTTCTCAGGATCAATTTTCCCTTCACGAACTAAATTATCCCAAACTTCTGTTCCGGGAATAGCACCATAAATATGAAATTGTGGAAAATCAATCTCTAATTTTTGGGCAAACATTAATGTTTTTTTAATTTCTTCCAAAGTTTCTGTCGGTGCTCCCACAATAAAGGTACCTAAAATAAAATCAATATTCCTTTTTTTAGCCTTTTCTGTTGCTTCAATCGCCATTTTTGGAGTTATTCCTTTATTAAAGTAATTAAGTATTCTTTGGTTTGCGCTTTCTATGCCAAAAGAGAGTGATCGACATCCTGCTTTTCGCATTTCATAAAGTAATAAATCATTTACAAGATCTACTCTTTGATCACAAACCCAAATAAAGTCAAACTTTTTCTTTTGAATTTCTCGAAATAACTTGATAGCTCTACGAGGATTATTAGTAAAATTATCATCTACCCAGTAGAGATTTGTGTAGCCTTCACTTTCTAACCACTCTAGCTCCTTTATAACATAAGAAATTGATCTAGCTCTCCACTGCCTTTTAGTTAACTTACATTGACAACAAAATGCACAATTAAATGTACAACCTCGACTTGATTGAATAGTAATAAATTTTCCGTAATCTGCGTTGAATCCACCATAATTTTGGAGATATTTAATATCTTTACATGCATCTCTATCAGGAAATGGTAACTCATCAAGATTTTTGATTAAAGGGCGGTCTGAATTAATAATAATCTTTCCATTATCACGATATGTAATCCCTAAGACATCCTTTAAATCTTTATTCTTTTCTAAAGCCCTTACTAATTCATAAAATGTTATTTCTCCCTCGCCTCTAACACAAAAATCTACAAAAGGATATCTCTTTAATATTCTATTATGGTTAAATGTAGCATGGCAGTTACCAAATGCGATTTTTACATTCGGATTCCAATCCTTTATTACTTTAGCTATAAAAGTAGCCCGCTTACCATGATTAATATCTGTTAAGGTGTTAAATCCGATGATTTCAGGGTCAATTTTTTTTACTCTTTCAAGAACCTGAGTAGTAGGAATTTTAGTTGCATGTTGATCGATAAGTGTACAATCATATCCTTCTCTTTTTAGGTAACCCATAACGTAGAGAATACCCAAAGGCGGATAGGCCCCACTAGTTTCATGTCCCCTTTCGGTTATGTATGAACGAGGCGCTGGATTAATAAAACATATTTTCATTTTCTTAATATTTTAAATATTTTTCATAAAATAAAAATGGTTAAAAATTATATCCAATTCTTATACAAATTTGTTTATTTTTTATTTCTATTAATTTATTTATAGCTCAAAAAGGAATTTTTTATATTACTTCTAAACTAAAAAAAGCGCGTTGAAAATTCAATATTACATCAGCTATATGTTTATATACCCTAATTTTCTTTTTATACAAAGAAAGATGAATGAGAGTAAAGATTATTATAAACTTTTAGGGATTGAAAAAGACGCGACTGAAAAGGAAATTAAACTAGCATATAGGAAACTGGCCAAAAAATATCATCCAGATGTTAATAAGAATGATCCTTATGCAAAGGATAAATTTATCAAAATAAAGGAAGCATATGACACATTAATTGATCCTATCAAACGTAGAATCTATGATCAAGCGGGATACAATCCTCGAAATATAGATTGGAACGATATATTTAGAACAACTGATTTTAGGATAATAAGAGAAATATTACAAGAGATGTATGGATATAGAACCCCATATTATAAACCTCCTCCTGAAGGTATGTATATATAACGAGTATTCAGCTCTTAATTGAATAGTTATCCTTTTGAGATTAAATCTATTTATTTAACCAAAAATATAGAATAATTATAATTTAAAAGCTTATTTTGGAGATGCATTCTTGAATTCTGAATCAAATGCTATTAGAAAAAGAGAGATTATAGCTTACATTCTATTAATCCTTACTGCTGTTATTTGGGGGGGTACTTGGCCTTTAGGTCGATGGTTAGTAACTGAAGAGGCAACCATCCCACCACTGATGAT
>JBHLPZ010000224.1:0-4904 GCA_048885325.1 Candidatus Odinarchaeota archaeon | reverse complement strand
CCAATTATTCAACTCGCAAATACGCCAGATGATCAAATTCGAATTTCAAGATTATTAGCAAATAAAAAAGTTCCTGTCTTCAATGATCCTTTAGAAATTATACCTCTTTTACCAAAAATTTCAAATATATATAAAAGAAGATCATATTAAATAAATTTTAAAGCAGATATAATTTGATAAGTTGTTAAGAAATTTAAGGATTAAAATATTTGAGGGCTCTGGTATTCTCCGAACACTTCTCTTAAAACATCGCAAATTTCTTGAATTGTAGCATAAGATTTAACTGCTTCTACCATAACTGGCATTATATTTTCTGTAGAATGAGCAACTTTTTTAAGCTTTTCTAATTTTTCTTTAACAATTTGATCATCTCTATTTCTTTTAAATTCTTGTAATGCTTCAATAATCTTCTTTTCTTCTTCTTGATCCTGCTTAAATGTGTCTATTTTACATTCTTCATCTGTGCAAAATATATTTACACCGATTACTTTATTTAAGCTATGTTCGACTCTTTTTTGTTCTTTATATGCATTATCTTGAATTTCTTGTTGAATGTAGGCTCTTTCAATAGCTATGGGCATTCCACCCATTCTATCTATTTTTTCGATATATTCCATGACTTTTTCTTCCAATTTTGAGGTTAAATATTCTATATAATAAGAACCTCCTAAAGGATCAACCACATCGGTAATACCAGACTCATAAGCAAGAACTTGCTGGGTTCTTAAAGAGATTCTCACAGAATCTTCTGTAGGTAGGGCTAATGCTTCATCTGCTCCACAAGTATGCAAGGATTGAGTTCCTCCTAAAATAGCAGCTAATGCTTGGAGGGTTACTCTAATGATATTTACATTTGGTTGTTGCGCGGTAAGGGTCACTCCAGCAGTTTGAGTATGAAAGCGTAATCTTAGAGAATTTGGATCTTTAGCTTTAAATCTTTCCTTCATTATTTTTGCCCACAATCTTCGGGCAGCTCTTAATTTAGCTATTTCTTCGAAAAAGTAGTTATGTGTGGTGAAAAAGAAGGATAATCTTGAAGCAAATTCATCTATATCAATACCACGCTTTAAAACTTCTTCTATATAAGCAATCCCATCTGCTAAAGTAAATGCTATCTCTTGAATAGCATTACATCCTGCTTCCCTCATATGGTAGCCACTAATCGAAATTGTATTGAAACGCGGTAATTTTTGAGAGCAATATTCAACAACGTCTGCTACTAACTTTAATGATGACTTTGGAGGAAAAATATAAGTACCCCTTGCGATATATTCTTTTAAAATATCATTTTGAACAGTACCAGTTAATTGGTCAGGATTAATACCTTGTTTTTCACCAACAGCAATATACATCGCTAACAATACTGCAGTTGGTGCATTAATAGTCATGCTGGTTGAAACTTTATCTAGAGGAATGCCATCAAAAACTTTTTCAAAATCCTTTAATGAATTTACAGTTACTCCAACCCTTCCTACTTCACCAATGCAAATTTGATTATCTGAATTATAACCCATTTGAGTTGGAAGATCAAATGCAATTGATAATCCTTTTTGTCCTTGTGATATAAGATATTTAAATCTTTGATTTGTTTTGGAAGCATCTGCAAATCCACCATACTGCCGCATTGTCCATACTTTTCCACGATACATATTTGGATATATTCCCCTTGTAAAAGGAGGCTTACCAGGAAAACCAATATCGCTTGAATAATCGATAAGTTTAACATCTTCTGGTCCATATAGATATTTCAATGGAATACCTGAGGGTGTTTCAAATTTATCCTTAATTTCTCCTTTCATAGTAAATTTATCTAATATCTTCTTTTCCCATTCTTCTCTCTCAATTTTAATCTTATCAAGTTTATCTTTAGAAAACAAAAATTTCACCAACCTTAGAATAATTTATAGGATATACATTTGTCCATTCTCTTATTATTTCAAGAATTAACTTTAATTGATTAATTTTTCATTTTTTTTCAAATAAATATGAATTTTTAACCGATAGATTTATATAGTATTCGTTCCATATAATATTGTACTATATAGTACTATACAAATTATGGAATAATAGATGAAAAAGATTAAAACTGGTTGGAATTTACCCATTTTACCATTGCCAATATGTATTGTAGGTGCACATGTAAATGGTAAACCAAATTTTAATACAGTAGCCTGGTTTAATATGCTAAGCTCGAAACCTCCTTTAATCGGAGTAACTATGTTAAAAATGCATTACACTAATAAAGGTATAAAGAAGAATAAGTCCTTTAGCATTAATATTCCATCGAGTAAAATGGTTATAGCAACTGATTATTGTGGCCTATACTCTGGTGATAAAGTGGATAAATCACAAATTTTTGATGTGTTTTATGGAGAACTTAAAACAGCTCAAATGATTAAAGAAGCCGTGTTTAATATTGAGTGTAAATTAGTTAATACTATAGATTTTAAAAATGATGATTTTTTTATTGGTGAAATTAACGAAGTATATTCGGAAAAAAAAGAGTATCTTAAGGATCCATTAGATATAAAGAAATTAGATCTCTTTATATTTTTAATGCCAAATGGTCCATATTTGAAGGTTGGAGAGTATCTAGAAGAAGCATATGACGTTGGAAAAAATTATAAACCAAAATAGTAAAAAATTCTATTTAATTTAATTTTTTTTTTTAATAGGTTCAAATACATGAGTGTATACTTCATTACCATCTAAATTATTACATATTTTTTTATAAACAGGTCTTAATTTCATACCTGTTTTTAAATTTTTTTGGGATGTAATTTGCCCAATAACTTTTATTCCATTTTCAAATTCCAAAAGCCCAAGAGCATAAGACTCTTGATCTCTAAATTCTGTTGGAGGAGCAGTTAAAATAGTAAATGTCAACAGTTTCCCCTGACCTGATGCTTTTATTGTTGAAAATTTATCAAATTTACATTTTAAACATCTCAGATGGGTCTTATATTGCAAAAATCCACAGTTATTGCATTTTTTCCATTCAATTATTTCTTCATTATTCATTTTAATCGACAATAGAATAAATAAAATGAATCTTGTTTATGAAATTATTCCGCTAATTCTAAAGATAATGCTTTATTATACAAGTCCTTAATAAGTGTGTTAAATGCCTTAAATACTCCATGCCCTGTTTTTGCTGATGTAATAAAAAAGCCAAGAAAATTACGTTGGTGTACTATATTTTGAATTATATTCTTATCCAAGTTGTTTTCATCCACTAGATCTACCTTATTCGCAAATAAAACTATAGGAATACTCCCGCAATACCGTAAAATATCATCATGCCAATTTAAAATGTTATTGAAACTACTTTTACCTAAATCATTTTCTTCAAGGCTATATACAATAATAGCAGCTCCACTATCTCTGTAAAAAGAAGGTCGCAGAAAACCAAAGTCATCTTGACCAGCGATATCCCAAAATAATAATCGGATATTATCTCCTTCTATTTTTTCATCATACTTAGAAAGCTGAGCCCCGATAGTTTTTATATATTCAGTGCTAAAAGTACTTTTGGTAAATCTTGTTAATAAAGAAGTTTTTCCTACACCCCAATTACCAATAACAGCAATCTTAAATTTAAAATCAATTCTAGATGTGCTCATTGAATTTACTTATAAATAGATTAGAATAATTTTTTGATTAATGAATAATCAGATCTTTTTTAATATAAATCTTAACTTATAAGATTTTATTAGATAATAACTATTTATGAAGTTAATAATTAAAAATTCAAAAAAAATATCCTTCTTAATTTATATAACTGATTCCCTGAAAGTATTCTTGAGGGGAAAAACCAAACAACAAAGCCGCATGGAGTAATTGTAAATTTACATCATCAGCACTAGTTATTTCATCTTTATTTATATCTGCTTGATTTAATTCTTTTAATTTTTTAAAAACCGAAGATTTAAGTTTCTTATACTTACCAAAATATCCTCCATACGCGTTGAAAAGATTTATCATCAACTCAATATCATTTTTAGGAAACCTTTTATAACATATTTCACAGATGACTCTACTATGAATTCCTGATTGATAAAATGTTGCTCTATGTGTGATCTTCTCTTTACAAATATCACATTCTATTGAACTTAATTCAGAAGGGAGATTTTGTTCTCCTTTTGCATCCTTTCTATCATGCAAAATTTGTTCCATTTTTATATCACCTTTCTGATTTTTGACCAATCTGCAATTTTTTTAAATTAAGTTTTAAACCTATCAGGATCAACATAAAAATAGTTTAGAGATTCTTTCCATCTTTTCAAGTTTCTTTTTTTTTTTATTATTTTTGAATAAAAATCTTCTTTAATGACAGTGATAAGCTCACGTTTTACGTTCAAGTCCTTCTCAGAATTTTCTTTAAAAATTTCATGCAAAAAATCTTTAATATCATACAAAATAATTTTACTTTCAGTCAGACTATACCACCTCTCAATATTTTTTTTTTAAGATAATGATTTGTGGAGAGCTCAAATTGCTATACAGGGTAAAACAATTGAGCTCTCCTTGATATCGACCCTCATTCTCTCTCATTTTATTATTTTAATAATTTTAACTTATTTATTACAGTCCTACTATAGTCATCCAGGTAATTAATATTAAACTAACAATTATAACTGAGTTAACTAATATTACCTTATGTAATTTAGATTTGCTGTTTATGTGCTTTTGAAATTTCTTAGTTCGTATATCTTTCCCATGAAAGTATACGATTTGGTGTTTCTCTTTAGAAACTTTATCATTTGGGGCTACTTTTTTCTCATTTTTAGGATTTTCAAACGATTTTTCTACAATAACAGGCATCATTTTTTTTTCACTCCTTTTTTTTCTAAGATTAATTAGTTTAAGGGTGCATATATAGTTTGTTTTCTTGAACTCCATTG
>JBHLPZ010000223.1:0-4945 GCA_048885325.1 Candidatus Odinarchaeota archaeon | reverse complement strand
CAAAGGAGTTGCTGTACTTGGTTTAGTTTTTGATTTAAGTCGCCCTGACACTTTTGATGAGATAAATCAATACTTCAAAGAAATCAGAGAACAATCAGGTAATATCCCTATTTTTCTAGTAGGAAATAAAAATGATTTAACAAAGGATATTGGAGAAACTATCCCAAGAGAAAAAATCATTCAAAAAGTTAATAAATACTATTTATTCGAATATATCGAAACATCCGCTCTAGAAAATGAAAATGTGGAAAGGTTGTTTTGCAGATTCGCTATAACAGCATTAATGGATTTAAAACCTAGACTTGGTGAAATAATAGATTCTAATCATTTCAGGTTTAAGATTCTTTTAGCTGGTGCTGCTGCTGTAGGAAAATCATCTCTTATAAGAACATTTGCTAAAAAAGAGTTTGAAGAAGACTACAAATTGACGGTAGGTTTAGACTTTATGACACAGACTCTTGAACTTCAGGACGAAGATATCCCAGATGAGACTCATGAATTAATTAAAAAATCAGTTAAAGGGTATAAAAGAATGCTCAAAAAATATCGTAAAAGAGAAGAAATTACTGATATATTAGATACACTAAAGGAAATGCAAAAACACTGATTCTCTTCTTATAAATAATCTTTCTCTAATATATCATTATTATACAAAATGAGTTTGACTTGCGATCATATCTGCTTTATGTATCAAATTAGCAAGTTCATTCATATCGATTGGTAAATATTTACTCCATGAACCGTGATGAAAGATTATGGCTTGATATATCTCATCATCAAAAAATAAAACATTTCTCTTAAGAACTGCAATAGCTTCCTCAACATGATAATGCCTTCCATCATACTGAAATTTGTTTACAATTTCTTCATGAACTTTATCTAACTCTCTTCGATCTACTGTGATTTTAGATATTAAATTGTTTTTCTTAAAACTATAGTATGATATCTTGCCAAAATCATGATAAATAGCAGTTAAAACTGCTTTCTTAACATCAACATTATAATCCTTAGATTTACTTAATTCATAGGCATAATTTGTTACCAATAAAATATGATCAAATAAACCTCCTGTATAACCTCCATGAAATCCTCTTAGTGCAGCAGGTAATTTTTTAGACTCCCGCAAAATTTCCTTTATGCATTCTCTTGTAGAATCTTCTAATTCAAGAAGTTCAAAAAAATAATCAAATCCCTTATAATTGAATTTTAATTGGTTTTTAAGATCCTCATTTACAAAATGATTAAGATCTTGAAGATCAATCTTAGCATGTTGGCTTTCTATATTGATTTTAGAATTAAACTCTTTTAATAGATCCATGGCAAAATTATAATCCTGGCTCTTTAAGACATAAAAAAATTTAGCAATATGCTTGCAGAATTTACCATTTTGTTTCTTTCGAGCTAAATAATCAGGACAGTCATGATCAATAAGTTTATATATGTTTATTTGGGAAATATCTATGTTCATCTTATAAGGAATTAGCTGGTTTCCTTGAATTTCAGCTTCAATTATTCCATTTTCTTTATCTATCCTAAAAATTCTTATACAGTCATCTGAAATGGATTTTACTCGATTTAGTGTGTTTTTACTTGTAAGATTCCTAATAATTTCTTCAAAATCAATATGTTCTACCATTATTTCTAATATTAGTTATGGAAATTATTTAAAACATTAGTCCCTTATTAATTTAAATTTTTAAGAAAAAAAATTAAATTATCATATCTTTTTTTAAAGTAACAAATCATGGTGTGAAATATGAGTATTGATGAATTACAAGAAGAAGTAGATAAGTTATTAGAGGAATTGGATGAACTTCAGGAAGTATGTGATACCCTTCCTCAGTGTGAAGAGGATGATGGCTGCGCTACTTGCGAAACAAATGAAAAGATCGAAGCTTTAGAAGTAAAAATTGAAGCATTAGAAGAAAAGATCGAAAATCTAATGGGTGAAGAGGAAGAGGAATAAAACCCCCTTCAAATCCAATTATAAATCTTTTATTTTGTTTTATTCTATTTTATCTTTTTGTTTTTAATTTATTCTTACAAATTCTTAAATTGATTTCTTAAATTTCTTGACATAATAAATTGCTGTATCTGTCTACTCCCCCCAATAATTTCTTGAATCCGTGAAATATTTAGATAATCGTGTAAAAGTGTATTATCACATAGACCAGCACCTCCCATAAGATTAGCAGTTTCATAACATACTTTTTTAGAAAGCAGTGCACAGTTGTATTTATACTGACTTCCTAAGGCTACAAATGCTCTCGATATATTATCTGGCAATTTATATTCGAATTTTTGCATTTTCTCGTCATATTTCTCACAGAACTTAAGAATCCCATGAGTAAGTGCTGTAGTTTTCGCCCAAAGATCGGTTAAGGTAAACCCAACACCTTGGAAAAGCAGAATCTCCTTATCAAATTGCCTTCTCATGTTAGCATAAATAATTGCATGTGCTAATGCGCCCCAACATTCACTTACTCCTCTCACTGCAATTGAGATCCTCTCGGGAACTAAACCCTCAAATAGATGCTCTCTCCCTTTACCAATACCCCCAAGCACATATTCCTTAGGTACTCGCAAATTTTCTAATCTCTCTTTCCCAATATATAATTTTGGAACCCATGGTATCCCTACTCGTTCACAATTCCACCCTTCCCATGATGTGTTAATAAGGAACTGTCCCATTAAGTTACCATTATTCTTTTCTGCAGTAGCGTATCCAACTGCCCACTTTGATTTAGGCGCATTCGTATTAAAAATCTTTGTTCCATTTAAGACGAAACTGCCATCATCCTGTTCATCGCAGGTTGTTAGTTGATGGACGGCATCAGAACCTCTTTCCGGTTCGGTAATTAATAAACATCCTGTAGTTTTTCCAGTAACCAGTTCTTTTAATGCTTCAAGCCGTACAGGAACATCTTCATGATGCTCATGGATTGGATTAATGCAAATTACCGTAGCACCGCTCCCCATAGTAAATTGTGGATCAAAAAAGTCAAGGGCAAGTATTCTCATAAAATCCATAGCCATTCCATATTCTTTATAATTCAAATCAATGTAATCATAACTAAATTGACGAGTCATATAGCCTTGTTCCCCAAAAGCAGGATACCAATCGTAAATATCTTCATTCGGTCCATGAGTAATATTTTTCTCTTTTTCAAATTTTAAACAAAAATCTTGAACTTCTTTAAGAAAAGCAAATTGACTTTCACTTAATATTGGAGACAGATTTTCATTCAAATAATTATATCTATTACCTAGATTTAATTTTTCTAAAATTTCGTCATTAATAACTTGAGTTTCAAATCTTTTTTCCATTTTAATATACTCCTATCATTTATTTATAACTTTCATAATACTCTATTTTTATATTATTTTTTTCAATTTTTTGAAAATAAAATTTTTTATAGAAATTGAACGAACCTTATTATGGAATATTAAGTTATATTAAAAATGAAATTCTAAATTATAAAATTCAAATTAAAGTAAATAAAGTAAAAATGACCTAGAATGAGTGAAAAGAAAAAGTTTGAAACCCAAGTAATTAATGATGAGATTCTCGAGAAATTGAACCTTAAAAATAGGTATGCTTTTGTTAATAATAATTTAACTTCTTTGTTAACTCAAGACGAATTCAACTTTTTTCGCAAGGTTCAACGATTTTGCCTAAGATTTGAGAAAAAGAATGGAATTGTTCATGCAGCAGATGATGATCTCTATAGTTGGATTCCTGCCTTTGGAGCAGAGGGATACATTACCCGGCAACATGCCTTTGAAATGATTGATTTAAACTACCCCGAGTGGGGATTAGCTATGGATATGCTTCGAACAATTGCACTTGATAATTTTGACCCCCAATTTTCAATGGCAGGAGGAGCTACAGTATTAGCGATTAATCCTGTTTATGAACATCATGAAAATGTTCCTGAACGGCTTGAAGCCTTAAAAGAATTAGTAACTGGAAAGTCACCAGGAGCAATCCTTATTACTGAGCCTGAAAGAGGTTCAGATGCTGTTCATCAGCTTACTACTTGTGATGAACAGGAAGATGGTAGCTTTATCTTAAACGGAGAGAAAGTGTTTAATACTAATGCTCCAAAATCCAAATGGGTCGTTGCTTATGCTACAGCTGAACAAAATAATGGGAATATGATGGCTCAATTCTTGATAAATACAAATTGGGAAGGTTGGAGTTGCGAGCGAGTTGGAATACCATGGGTTCCTAAAGTATTTTTAGGAAAAGAGAAATTTACTAACTTAAGAGTTCCTAAAGAATACATATTAGGACCTGTTGGTAAAGGCCGTGAACACCTTTTCGAAGGATTAGTACCAGAAAGAATAGCAATTGCGTATGGAGCTGTCGCTCAATCTTGGGGGTCTCTTTCACACGCAGTAATTTATTCAAACTTAAGAAAACAATTTGATCAGGAGATCTTAAAATTTCAAGGAGTAGGTTTTCTTTTAGCAGATTTATGGGCAAAGACCACAAATCTAACCTTCGGGCTTTTGAAGTTCTGCGAAACCTTCGATGAGAAGTTTAAGAAATTTGAGGGAAACATACCGAGGAATATTGCCCAAGCAATGGTTGCGAGTGCCTCTCAATTCAAATATCAGGCTACAGCACTATCAAAGGAGGTTTGTTATGAATGTGCTAATTTGATGGGAGGAGCAGGGTTATCAGATAATACTTTAATGCAAGATTATTTGAATATTTCACGGATTCAAGAAATTGTTGGGGGATCTAGACAAATACAACAATATATCATGAGTTTAAGCCTACGTACTTTATACAAAATGTCCGTAAGTTAATCTGGGAGAAAATTTTTAAGTTCCTCTTCTTTTTTTTTTTAAAATAAAAAAAATATTACTGATACTATTCACCATTATCAAATGAAATAGTAATAATTTCTTAACCTCAAAAAAAATCAGAAATAAT
>JBHLPZ010000222.1:0-4954 GCA_048885325.1 Candidatus Odinarchaeota archaeon | reverse complement strand
ATGATATTTATTGTAAATTTCAGAAATTTCATCCGCAATTATGTCTTTAAACGGATAAACTAAATTAATTGTCATTATTTTATATCCTTCCATATTTTCAAATTTTTCCTTATTTTCAATAAATTTTACAATAGCATCTCTAAGGGCTTCGCTTTTAGAATTAAATCCACTTTGAAATCGAACACGCTCAAATCTTTCTAATAAATCATCATTAATTTGTAAAGAAATTATTTTCATCACTAAATCCTCCTTTTATTTAGAAAATAAATTTTAGACCCTTTTTTAAATTATTTGCATTTAAAAAGATATTAGTTTTCCGATCTACATTATTAATCAGATTAATTAGAGATACTTTTTTATAAAATTTATGCTCTCCTGTAGATGTTTAAATGAGGAAATTTCAATTATTAATGGTCCTTTATAATTATAACTCTTAATTATTTCAAAAATTCTATTAAATTTGATTTTTCCCGTACCTAATGGTGGATGAGTATCAGAATCTTTAGTGAAGTTATCTACTAAATGAACATTTTTTATTATTTTATGAAATTTTTTCCATAATGAATCTACATTACCATCATTTGTATAAAAATGACTTGTATCATAAGTCATATAAAGATCATGGCGATTAATAATTGAGAAAATTTCCTCAATATCTACTTGATCTAACATAATATTCGCCTTCTTTGGCATATTTTCTAAACAGATCATCAGGTTATAACTAGAAGTAAGATTTAATAGTTGATTGAGTGCTTTTTTTAGTTGGAATTTATTATATTCTCTTATCGAGGAAATCATAAAATTAGCCATGCCAGGATGAATTGTCATCATTTTGACATTAATTTCATTACATATTTTAGCTATTTCATTATATGATTTAATTGAGGCATTTACAATTAGATCATTATGAGAACAAAGATTTATATCAATAAATGGTCCATGTATTTGTTTTTTTAATTTATATTGGTTTAAAAGTGCAATAAATTCACTCTTTCTTTCATCACTTAAAATTTTTGGAGGATCAATTATTAATTCTACTACATTTATATTATTAAGTTCAGCAGCATTAAGGCACGCCTCTGTAGAATCAAATAGTAATTTTAAAACGTCTTTATACTTATTAGACTGCCCCAACTCAATAATAAATCCTAAACTACTTATACCTAATTCCATAATTATAAATTTTAGAAGAATTTATTTTTGCATTATCCGAGGGTAATTTGCAAATAAACTTTCAAATAACTTTTTGAATTTAATACCTTGATCTACTGAAATTATTTTAGGTTTCCCTACTTGTAGTGCACCCCAATATATTTTAGCGAGTTTTTCAACCAACTCGGCAAATTTTACAGCATGTTCTACTGATTTCCCACATACAATAACTCCATGGTTAGCTAAAAGTGCTCCATTTTTAATTCCTAATGCCTTAAGAGCAGCTTCTCCTACTTCTACTGTGTGCGCTTCTCCAAATGGAGAAATGTCGATTGAGCCTCCTAAGAATGCAATTTGTTCCTCCATTATAATTGGTATGCTCATTTGGTTTATTGAAAGCATAGTTGCATGAGGAGAGTGAGTATGAATTATTGCATGAACCTTTGGACGGGATCTATAAATAAGAATGTGCATTTTCACTTCTGTAGAAGGTAATTTCCCTTTACTTAAAGAAGTTCCATCAAAATTCATATGTACAATTTGATCTTCTGTTACAGTCTCATAATTATTAAAAGAAGGAGTGATAAATAATTCATCTTTTTTTCCGTATCGTACGCTAACATTGCCTTCCCCAGTATCTACTAAACCTTTTTTAAATATTGCTTTTGCTCCCCAGACGACTTCAGATCTAAATAAATTTTCTTTTTCTTTAGACATATAATAATTAATAAAAAATTAATTAAAAATGTGTTTACCATAATTCCTAATTGAATGTTTTAAAAATTCCTTGAAGTCTTTTTTTTATTAATATTATATTAATTTATAAAAAATGTTGAGATTTTGATTCTTTATCAAAATTTAATTTTTAAAAAATGAGTCGGATAATACTACACTGTGATTTAGATTGTTTTTTTGCCGCAGTTGAAGAACGTGATAATCCTGAATTAAAGGGAAAGCCTGTTATTATAGGAGCTGACCCTAAGGGAGGAAATGGTAGGGGTGTTGTGAGCACTTGTAATTATGAAGCCAGAAAGTATGGAATTCATTCTGCTACGCCAATTTCTAAAGCATATAAATTGTGTCCTCATGGAATTTACTTACGTCCAAATTCTAAAAAATATTATGAAGCCTCAGATCAAGTAATGGATATCATTAAAACCTATTCTCCTACCTTTGAGCAAGTTGGGATTGATGAAGCATATTTAGATGTATCTGAAATATGTAAAAATTATATTGAAGCTAAAAGGCATGCGCTAATGCTAAAAAGAGAAACATTCAATAAAGTCGGAATAACCCTATCGGTTGGGATTGCCCCCACAAAATCAATAGCAAAAATTGCCTCAGACTTTGAAAAACCAAATGGTATAACAGTTGTTGAACCATCTCATATACAAAATTTTTTAAAAGATTTAGAAATTACTCGCATCTCAGGAGTAGGTAAAAAATCGAAAATCTACTATAATAAATATGGAATATACGTCATAGGTGATATTATTAAAACCCCATTTAATAAAATAAGTAAAAAATTTGGAAAATACGGAGAATGGGTTTGGAAAATAGCTAAAGGTCTTGATAATAGAGAAGTGAAAGAATTTCATGAAGATAGGAAATCAATAAGTAAAGAAAGAACATTTTTTGAGGATACTGACAACTTTCAGTTAATTTTATCTAAACTGGATGAAATTAATAATAAAATTCATAAAAAATTGGAGAAGGAAAAAATATATTATAGAACTATAACTTTAAAGATACGTTTAAAGGGATTTTTGACATATACACGTTCTAAATCTTTTTCTCACCCTATTCTTAATAGAAAAAAAGTCTTAGAAACTGTATTGGAATTATTAAATGAATTTTTAAAGCAGAATAAAAAAATTAGGTTAGTCGGGATCAAATTATCAAACTTAGAAAAGGATTTTAATGCAAAACAAACTAATTTAATTAATTATGTGGAGACTTAAATATCAATTCCTTTAAGATATTTTAATATCTCTTCATGCAAAATCCCATTGGATGCTACAAGTCCAGCTGCTGAAATTATACATTTTTCATTATTAAATGTTATATTGTTCCCCTTTATATCCGATACAATACCTCCTGCTTCATTAACTATTAGCACTCCAGGTAAAAAATCCCATGAAAAAGATCGATTTACATTCATAGGTTTAACATATAAATCAGCAGTACCATCAGCAACCATACAAAACTTTGCCATACTATCCATTTGCATATATTTTCTTATTTCAGCTTTTTCGGCAAATTTCATAACCCATGGCTCATCATAGTGTAAGGAATGGCACATTTTTGCTTGCTTAATATTTTTTTTATCAGAAACCCTTATAGGAATAAAATCTTCTTCACTATAAGAAACTCCTGCACCTTGATTTTTTTCAGCAATAAATAATGCTCTTCCTTTTCCATTGTAATTAGGCACCCCAATAACAGCGGCAATTAATTCTGAATTGTTCATAAAGCCTATTCCTACAGCATAAGATAAATTTTTTTGAAAACCCATTGTACCGTCTATAGGATCTACAGTCCATTGCCGTGGTGAATAGGGGCCTCTATAATTTAGAATTCTTTCAATATCTTCAGTCCAATCTAATTCTAATGATCTATAACATCTTTTCATAATATTTTGGACATTCATATCAATATGTGAATTATAGCTTTCTTCAGCTATAATCTGATCATTTGGGAATGTTTCTTTTAATTTTTTAACAATAAATAATTGAGATGCATAATCTGCTAAGGTGACTGGAGTCATATCTTCTTTTTGAAAAGATTCATAACCCTTTGCTCTAAACCATTCTGTAATATCTGTTGCAGTTTTTACCAGTTCAACCGCTAGATTCAATTCTATTTTATATTGGGTCATAATATTTTCTATTGGTAAGTTAGAATTATATAATATAAAATAAAGCTTGAATTAAGAGTTTATTCTTAAAAACTTTACGTTCTGTTTAAGCTTAATTTAATACCATGGATATCTGTAACATATAAAATTTTCATTTAAATCCACGAAATAGATTTCAAGCTAATCAAATTTTATTTAAATTAAATTCTAGTAATAAATAAATTAGATTTTTTTTCTTATAAGATATAACCTAAAACAATAATAAAAGCTTTATATTAGAACAAAATAGCAAAAGATAATTTCATTAAAATGAAAGCGATAGGATTGGTTTTTTTATATGATAGAAAACTCGGTATTCCAGAAGAGATTTCAAAACAATTCAGTCAATATTTTCCGGATATTTCTGAAAATTTAGTATTAGAAAAATTACTCGGATTAGCAGAATTAAAAGAGATTATAGATAATAAAAGAATATATTGGGCAGGAATTAAAGAAAACTTTGAATTAATTTTAGAGAATGATAATTCTATAGGAAAAATTGCTTGGAAAGTCTTTAAAGATTTTTTTGGGGGCGAACCTTCAGAAGAAATCAAATCATTAGTTTATAATGGGGCTCAAACTCCCTGGAAATTTTCAATAATGGTTTGCGTCATCTATGAATAAAAAAATTAATAATAAACATTTAATATATGTTTAATTTCAGCTAGTAAGAAATCCGCATTGGCTTGATTTTCCATTGCATTATTATATTCTTTTATATAAGATAAAAGAGAATATAAATCAATCTTTTTATGAAAATCTTCATCTATATTGCAATATTTTTTATAGCCCTCATAGAATTTAAGTTTTATATCCTTATGATTAATGCTTTTAAATGTGGTATTTTCCATTCTCACAAAATCTTGTGCTCTCACCCCTATTCTCCAGCTATCAAAATCAATTATT
>JBHLPZ010000221.1:0-4960 GCA_048885325.1 Candidatus Odinarchaeota archaeon | reverse complement strand
TAATATACATTAGCCCATGAGGTACAAGAACCCTGCATACCTTGATCTCCAACTACTGGAAAGTATATTTCTGTTGAGATATCTGCTGTAGCTTTATAGCCTTGTTTGTAATCTGAAACTAATCCTAATAATGATAGTTTTCCAACGAGAGAATCCAAATCCTCTTCTGTGGGCTTAGAATATCCAGTACCATGGCCATCGATAATATTATTGTGATTTCTTCTTGTTTCCTCAAACACACCATCTTTTTTCATCTCCTCGACTTTTTCTTTTGTTATATATTCTGCTAAATATTGTTTACCGTTTAGTGTATAGATAAAAGTATGATCTGAATTCTTATAATTTATTAAATCATGATTAGTAGATTTTAATGTGTTATCAGAAGCTTTAAAAAAGTAAGAAGGACCATTCGATGAAAGCAATAATATTGAAGTAAGGCTTGTTAGTAAAAAGACATTTTTAAACTTCTTTTTCAATCTATACATATGTAATTTCGCCTGAAATTTATTTATAAAAATTGTAGAAATTATCAAGTTAATAGCAATAAAAGTATTTATATATTTAGTCAAAAAAGTATGATAAAGTTAATAAAAAATTAATAAATTTGTACAAATATTATTTCAATCTGGATAATCATTTTAAAGTGAAATCATATGGTCGACAAAGATAAATTAACTGCTTTCGATACAAGGAAATACCCGGTTCGACCCCATATAGGGGTAGGAGTTCTTCTAATTAGAGATAAATCGCTATTATTAGTAAAAAGAAAATATGAGCCAGATGCTGGATATTGGTCAATACCAGGTGGACATTTAGAACTTGGAGAAAAAGTAGTAAATGCAGCTGAGAGAGAAGGTTTTGAAGAGACAGGGTTTAAAGTAAAAGTTGCAAAATTGGCAGGCATAATTGATAAAATAATGTATGATAACGCTGGAAAAATTGAATATCATTATGTTTTGATCAATTATTTTGTAGAACAAGTTGGAGGAGATCCAAATCAACCACCAATACCTGATTCTGATGCATTAGAAGCTAAATTTGTCCCTTTTAATGCATTAAAAAACTATAAGTTAACTGAATCTTTAATCGAATTATTAAAACAGTTAAAAATTGGGTATACTTAGCCAAGAGAAAAAAAATATTTAGATTAGATTATTAACTAGACTTTCTTTAAATTTTTTTGGATGAAATTTCCTACTTTTTGAATTGCTTGTTGGCCTTCTGGTGCTAAAGGTGCGAATATGGGAAATATATGAATCATATCTTCCCATATATCTAATTCAACATCAATACCTGCTTCTTTCGCATTTTTTGCCAATCTTTTCGAATCATCAAGAATACACTCCGAATTTCCAACTTGAATATACATAGGAGGAACTCCCTTAAGGTCTGCATATAAAGGAGATGCCAAATAATTTTTTGGATCAACATCTTTTAAATACGTTTTTGCACAGAAATCATTCAATTCGGGAGTTATGAATGGATCTAATTCTGCCTTGGTTTTCATAGATTCACCAGTTCCTGCTAAATCTATCCATGGAGAAATATATACACCAGCAGTAGGTAATGTTATACCTTTTTCTCTTAATTTCACTAAAGTAGATACAGTTAAACCACCACCAGCAGAATCACCACCAATTATTAAATTTTTCGGATTAATTTTTTCAATAGAAATAAGCCACTGATACGTAGATACAGCATCTTCTAAGGCAGCGGGAAAAGGATGCTCTGGAGCTAAACGGTAATCTATTATTAAAACCCGAACTTTTGCTGCTCGGGAAATCCTTGCTACTAAATCTCTATGAGTATCAATTGAACCTGCAATATACCCTCCTCCATGAAAATACAATAATACATGGTCAGGAATTACATCTGGAGTTGTAATCCACTCTGCTGGAACTCCTCCGGCATTTACTGGCTCAGCTATTACATCTTTGGGTAATTTACTTATAGTGGCAAAAAAGTTAAAACCTTCACGTATTATCTTAACACTAAGTTCATCTGTAGAATCGTGAAATTGTTTTAATAATTTAATTACATTTTCCATTCCTTTGCTAACCATTTGAATTTTCACTCTCTGAACTTATTAAAATTGGAAGTTATGTAAAATGTAGTATTTATGTTTAAAAAAATATTTGCGAACTGATACTTTTTTTATTAAACGAAAGAATTTAATTCTTTAATAATTACTTTGTAATAGGTATTTTATTTAAAAATCCTAACATAAAAGCGTACTTATAAGGTCTTAAATATTGTCCACATTAATCAAACTTGCTAAAGAAGGAAAAATTACCAAAGAAATGGAAATTGTTGCCAAAAATGAACAAGTTGAATTGGAGGTTGTAAGACGAGGTATAGCGAACGGTCGGATCATCATTCCTAAATCGAATCAACGAGATACAAAGGCTTTGGGAATTGGAGAAGGCTTATTAGTGAAAATTAATGCAAATATTGGTTCAAGTAAAAGAGTATGTAATATTCAAGGAGAAGTAGAAAAAGCGAAAATAGCAATCAAATATGGAGCAGATACAGTTATGGATTTAAGTACAGGAGTAACTGAGGAGGATGTTAAAAAAATCCGAAGTTTAATACTTAGCGAAACTAAAGTTCCTATAGGTACTGTACCCATTTACCAATCAGCTTTACGAGCTATTGAAAAAAAAGGTGCTATTATTAATTTTGATGAAGATGATTTATTTAATGTAGTTAAAGAACAAGCTAAAGAAGGAGTAGATTTCTTTACCATACATGTAGGAGTAACTAAAGAGATTGTTAATTATTTACAGGAACATCCAAGACACATGGGAGTGGTATCACGTGGTGGAACCTTTTTAGCAGCTTGGATACTCGAAAATGATTTAGAGAACCCCTTTAATAAAAATTATGATTATTTACTTGAAATGGCTACGGATTATGATTTTACACTTTCCCTTGGGGATGGCATGCGTCCGGGCTGTATTTTTGATTCAACAGATTACGCTCAAGTTCAAGAGTTAATGGAAATATCGAAATTAGTCAAAAGAGCTAGAGATAAAAACATTCAGGCTATGGTAGAGGGACCTGGCCATATTCCTGCACATGAAATTGAAAGAAATATTAAAATTATGAAATCTGTATGTGATGGAGCGCCATTTTACGTATTGGGACCATTGGTTACAGATATTGCTCCTGGTTATGATCACCTTGTTAGTGCTATTGGTGGTGTGCTTGCTGGATTAGCGGGTGCTGATTATTTATGTTATGTTACTCCCTCTGAACATTTAGCACTTCCAAACAAGGATGAAGTAAAAAGAGGTGTTATTGCTTCCAAGATAGCCGCTCATGCAGTAAATATAGCTAAATATGGTAAAAAAGCGTCAGATTGGGATTACAATATGGATATTGCAAGGAAAAATCTTGATTGGGAAGAAATGATAAGGCAATCAATAGATCCTGAACTTTCAAGAGAGACTCATTATAGAAATGGCAATATCGATGATGATGTATGTAGTATGTGCGGTGAGTTCTGCGCAATTAAAATTTTAAGAGATGCGTTAGAAAAGAAAGCATCTAAAAAGATAATATAAATTCTCTAAATCGTATGAAGAATTATTTTAAGTTTTTTAATCATATCATTTGAATTTTTACCAAATAACCTCATCATAGGTTCTTTTCCTATGGACCCTTTATCCCAAATAATATCTGGTATTTGACCCAATTCATTAATGCTCTCTTTTATTAACCATTGCATAGTAGAAAAATCTTGTTCTTTTATTTGTTTAGGCTGTTTTTCCCTTTTTATTTCATGTAATTTCAATGTCGTTTTATTTTGAATTAAAGCGATCCAATCAGGATTATATTTTAAATTCATTACAAAATTTATGGTATTATCAAACTTTTTAACAGCAAGGATTAGTCTTGCAGTATGATCTGAGACTCCAAACTTTATTTCACCAGAAGCTTCTGGAAAATTGTTTATGATTGTTATTCGGCCTTCGATTCCAGCAACTTCAGACTTATCCTTTGCATCTGGTAGAGAACATGAAATATTTAACCTTACTTCTGGAATTAATTGTGTAAATTTCCTAATATTGGAAATATAATTATAAACTTCTTTGATTTGATTTATAACTTTTAATCTTTTTTCAGGGATAGTTAAATCAAGTAATCGACCTGCATCTGGTAATACAATAAAGTGTTGGAACTTTTCGTCGAAAAAAGTTTCTGCCATTTCAATAGCTCTTATTATAGAATATCCTTTAGAAAGAAATGCCGTTATTGCAGAGGAAAATACACATCCAGTTCCGTGAATATTTCTTTCAATTGATTTTTTTTTTTTTTTAAAAATTTTAAAGTCTAATTCTACTTTTTTATTATAGCTAACAATATCATAGATTTCATTTTGATTACTCAATCCACTCTTAATTACAACTGCTTTTTTCTCATTCTTTATTTTTTTACCCTTATATAGTTTTTCTAAAAGAATATTTGCTGATTTTTTGAGTTCATCTATGTTTTCTTCTCTTAGATCTTGTAAATTCATATTAGAGTAGTATTCTGCCTCTGAAAGATTAGGTGTAAGAACTTTCACATGAGGGAATAGATTACGTTCAATTTCTAATTCTAATCCTTCACTTGAAAGTCTTTCTCCTACGCTAGATAGTGATACAGGGTCATATACAACAATTAGTTTATCTCTTTTGATAAAATCAACAATAATATCAAGTGCTTTTATGTCAGGGATCATACCAACTTTTACATACTTAATTGGATAAACGCTTAAAATAGCATGTAATTGAAAATCAAGAGTATCTGAAAGAGATTTATATCCAAGGAACTTTGTAGCTGATTGATATGTAATTGCTGTTATAACAGAAAAAGGATGAACTCCACATCTATCAAAGGTTCTAATATCTGCTTGAATTCCCGCCCCAGAAGTGGGATCTGAACCTGCAATAGTCGCTGCTATTGGCTTCATAAG
>JBHLPZ010000220.1:0-4970 GCA_048885325.1 Candidatus Odinarchaeota archaeon | reverse complement strand
TGGGCTATTATTAAAAAAAAAAGGAAGATCTTTATTTTCTTTATTTAAACGTAAAAAAAAACAAACATCTGCTAATTATTATAATAAAATAAAAGGTAAGAAACCTCACATTAGGAGAGTTGACATAATAAATCTTGATTCAAAGTACCGGAGTCCAATAATTCGTAAATGCCCTAATTGTGGGATAGAATTAGCAGGTTTTGTAAAACAATGTCCAAATTGTGGAGAAAAGATTGTTGATTGAAAAATTAATTTTTTATAAAAACATGAATAGATAGAAATATCATGGATTATGAAAATAAAGAATCTTATGGTTATATCTCGGGAATATATGGTTCATTAATAGAAGTTAAAGGACTTGCCCAAAAAGTAAGATTATTTGATTTAATTAAAATTGAAAAACGAAATATTTTAAGCGAAGTAATTCAAATTCATAAAGATTATGTAATTGCTCAATGTTTTGAAAGTACATTCAATTTAAAATTAAACGAAAAAGTAATTAGTTTACACGAGCCTTTATCAATGGAATTGGCTCCTGGTTTATTATCTCATATATTTGATGGAATTCAAAGACCATTAGAAAAAGTTTATGAGAAAATAAATAAAGGAGCTAAATTTCAAGCGTTATCAAGAAAGAAAAAATGGCATTTTATTCCACTAAAAAGTCTAAATGAAAAAGTAAAACAAGGAGATATTATTGGATTTGTACAAGAAACTCCTATTATTGAAAATAAAATCTTAATTCCTAATAATATATATGGCAAAATAACATATATAGCGAAAGAAGGAGATTATACGATAATAGATGAAATCTATAGAATAAAGTTACAAGAGGATGAAAAATCTTTTTGTATGTTGCAAAAATCACCGATAACGAGAAAAAGGCCCTTTAAAAAAAAGATAGATCCAAAAGAGCCATTACTCACTGGTATTAGAGCAATTGATCTGCTTTTTCCAGTTGCCAAAGGAGGTACAATTGCAATTCCAGGAGGTTTTGGAACAGGGAAAACAGTTATTCAAGAATGTATTGCCAAATACTGTAACGCTGATGTAGTTATTTTTATAGGATGCGGAGAACCTGGAAATGAAATAGCAAGTATTTTAAAACAATTTACAGAAACAATTGATCCAAAAACGGAACGTCCATTGTTAGATCGTATAATTCTTATAGTAAATACGTCAAATATGCCTGCCTCTGCTCGTGAAGCAAGTCTTTTTTCAGGAGTGACAATTGCAGAATATTATAGAGATATGGGATATGATGTTGCGGTAATAGCAGATAGTACTTCAAGATGGGCAGAATCATTAAGAGAAATCTCAAGTTTATTAGAAGAAATGCCAGCAGAAGAAGGATATCCTGCCTATTTACCTTCGAAACTTTCACGATTCTATGAACGAGCGGGTTTGTTTAAAATATTAGGTCAAGATTCTTCTTCTAATGATAAATTTGGATCTCTAACGATTATTAGCTCTATTTCACCCCCAGGAGGAGATTTTAATGAACCAGTTACAGCTGCCTCTAAGCGAGTTGTTCGAGGTATTTGGGTGCTAGATTCTAGATTAGCTTATTTAAAACATTATCCTGCTATTGATTGGCTTAATTCTTATTCTATTTATCCAGAATATGTTGCAAGCTGGTGGAAAGAAAAAAATAACAAGTGGGAAGAATTTAATTTTGATTGGTTAGGATGTCGAGAACAAGTAAATGAGATCCTCTCTAAAGAAAATGAATTTAAATTAGCTCTACAATTAACAGGAGAAATTGATCTATTGGATTCTCAAAAATTTGATATCCTTATGGCAAAATTGATTCGAAATAGTTTTTTAATTCAAGATGCTTATGATAAAATCGACAGTTTTACCGATTTTAACAAATTATTATCTCTTATTAAATTAATTCTCTTATTTTACGAAGAGGGAAAAGTTTTATTGAGGAAAGGGTTTCAATTAAGAGAAGAGAGTTTTAATGATATCATCAAAATTATTAAAAATGTCAATTTAACAATTCCTAATGAAAATTTTAGACAAGTTGAAAAAATTAAAAATTCTATTTTACAAGAATCATTAAATAAAATATTTTTAAGACCAAAAAGTAAGATATTATAAAGACTTTTCCCCTTACAGGCATTATTTGAATTAAAGTATCAATCATATTTTCTTTTTTTTTTACTATTTCATTATTATTTAAGAAGGTGTATTATTTTCATATAACAATATGAAAAATTTTAAATTATTATATCATTTGAAAAAGTATAAAAATTGAAAATAATTGGAATATATGAAAAAAAAAAAATATTAATTTGAATATGATTAAAAATATACAATTTAATAAAATATTAGTTCCATTCGATGGATCTAGTGGAAGTTTTTACGCTTTTAAATATGCTATTAAGCTAGCAACATTTTTCAAAGATTGTATGATTTCAATTATTAATATAATTGATGAAGATAAAGTCAAACAAATCTCTAATTATGAAAAGGCAAATTTTGATCAATTGAAAAGGAAATTTATCGAACAAGGAACCAAGTATTGCAACCGAGCAATTTTAGATGCTAAAAATAACGGTTTTGATGACAGCAATGTAGAGATAAATATTTTATTTGGAAATCCAGTACAGGAAATAATTAAATTTTCTTCAAATTTCGATATAATAATAATGGCATCCCGTAGTACAAAAAGAATTTCAGATTATGCTATTGGACACATAACTGATCAAATAATTCATTTATCGTCTATACCTGTGTTGGTTCTCCCTTAGAATATTCTTGAATAAGAATATTTTAAAACTAAACATTTTTTCATTAAGAAAGGAAGTTTTAAAACAGAACACTCTCAAAAAGTTACAACATTCTATGAAAATTCTATTGATATAGTAAAACTCTTAATAAATCTGCTATATAATGAATTCTATCAGCTAACTGTTCTAATAATACAATACTATCTCTTAACCGTAATAAGAGTCTAATATTCAATTGATCATCTGAAGTAGAATATAGTAAATCAAGAAATTCCCTGTAATTAGCATCTATTTCATTTTCAAGCTCATGAATTGTTACAGTGTTTTCATAAACCTTATTTGGGCTATCTCTTAAATTCTTTATAGTTTGTTTTAATATAACTGCCATTTTTATTATCTGATTTATTAACTTATGATAACGATTTTTAATTTCCTTAAATTTTTTATCAGATAAATCAATCTTAATCTTATTAAGAAGGTCAACAAATTCAAGAGGGTAATTAATAACATTATCCATTTTTAAAATCAAATCAATAAAATCGCCTAAACCTTGAGTTCCTGCTTCTGCGAAATTTTGTATTAATTTAATTTTATATTCGTCTGCTTCTTCCTCAGACATTTGCATTTTACTCTTCTTTTTCTGCAAATTTTCTTTATTTTTTTCATATCCCTCTGCCCAAGCACTATAATATACTCCCATATCACTTATAACACTATACATTATTCTTGAATGTTCCACGAGTAAACTTATAATTTCTTCTTTTATCTTCCTATTTGATGACATTTTAAATTTCACTAAATTTTTACCAGTCTAAGAATATTATATGATTAAATAAATAAAAATCATCAGCTTTTAGAGAAAATTAATTTATATAGAATAAAAACTTAGAATTTATTATTATCATCATAAATAATTGGTTTTTTGGAGACTCCTTATTTTGATAAATATTTTTGCTAAAGGTAAAATTTTTACAGTTAGAATACATGATATTTAATAGGTGTATTTTTAATAAAATGGGAATTAAATCAACATTTAAAAAATGGCAAAAGTATTCCCAAATGTCTGATTTGGGAATTATTTCACGTCGAAAATTCTTTAACAATTGTTTTGATGGAGCATTAACATGTGCTGGTATTGTTAGTGGTTTATTTATCATATTCCTCTCTCCAAAAGGCAGTAATATTACGCCAGATAATGTAATTGTTACTGGTTTCGCGACCGCTTTAGCTATAGGGATCAGTGGTTTATGGGGGGCTTTTCTTTCTGAGGATGCTGAAAGAAAGAAAAAATTGAGGGACTTAAAGAGAGAGATGGTGATTCTTCAGGAAGAAGAGGAGGAAATAGATAATGAAACGATTGAGAGAGAAAAACTAGACTTAGCTAAAAGATTATTAGAAGAAAAGGAAATTCAAAAAGCTATGGTAATACCAATTAATTCAGAAAAAAAAAAAAATAAGAGAGTTATACTAATTCCTATCGAACAGCAAAAAAATAAAAAGAACAAGACATTAATTGAACAAGCAGAAAAATTTGCTACTATTGTTGCATCTATAGTAGATGGAGGCGCTCCAGTTATGGGTTCTTCTCTTCCATTAATTCCATTTTTCTTTGGCACAACCTTATCATTATTTCATTTCATTTTTTCGTACATTATTTTAACAGGTTTATTAGTTTATTTAGGCTTTTTTCTTGGTAAAATCTCTGGTGGTGGTCGTGTTAAATATGCTTTACACTTAGTAACTGCAGGTATAGTAACTCTTTTAATATCTTTGTTATTAGGATTTTAAATCAAATCATTGGTTTCTAAAACCAATTTAGATTAAACAATCAAAAAAATGTTTAAAAAATATAAACTTTTTTCCAAGGTCACAAAACTTGGTGGAATAGCTCGACGCTATTTTGTAAATAATTTTTACGATGGGCTTCTAACGGTTCTTGGAATTCTTCTGGGGTTTTTTGTATTAATTTTGGAAGAAACACACCCTTATATTGAAAGTGAAATTGTTCTTTTAACTGGTTTTGGAACAGCTATTTCAATGCTAATATCAGGGATATCAGCTTCTTATATATCTGAAAAGGCTGAGCAGAGAAAGTTAAAATTAGAATTAGATAAAGCAATGGTTGTTGTAGGTGAAGCTGTAGAAACAGGTAATGACATAACCAAGAAAGAATTAGAAAAAGCCATGTTAAAGAGTATAAAACTGAATGATTTAGTTCAAAATGAAATAGAA
>JBHLPZ010000219.1:0-4976 GCA_048885325.1 Candidatus Odinarchaeota archaeon | reverse complement strand
TACCTTTATAATTAGATCCCTTCGTTCTTCAGCATACTTATTTTCTTTTAACTTTATTGCAGGAATACCAAAATAAATCCAATTGGGTTCTATAACTTGATTGAATGCCGTAGTAGAGATTGCTCCTACTACAGAATCGTGTCCCATAATCGTTCCTGGAGCAACCGTAGTATGACCTCCTACAAGAACAAAATCATCAAATATTACCCTTTTTATTACCAAATATTTGCCCACAACCATAGAAGACATAATTGTAGCTCCCTGACCTATCAAATTTTTCCTCCCAAAATCTATGAATTCTCCATCACACCATGCATCATTGAGATGACTTGAAAAATCCATACTTATGCCGAACCACCTGAACGCTAATGCATCTATCCAAGGAAGTGGTGAATTTCTTAGAAGCCATAATGTAATCTTTTTAAGTTCAGTCCGCAACATCCAAAATTCATAATCAGTATCTCTTATTTGTGCTAAAAATGTACCCTCTTTGGGTTTATGAATAAGATTTACAAGGATTAATAATAATTTACTGAAAAGTAATACTCCTAAAATAAATAAATATAACATAGAAATAAGAGCAAAAGGGAGAAATATGATAGAGCTCAGTTTTACACCCTCCATCGAATAACCATACCAATATATCGCAACAAGAAGGCCACTTAACCAGAATATTGGGAGATACACCACTAAGAATTTGATATTAATTCTACTAATAGCACTACTTGTTGTAAAATCTAAAGCCAAATCTTCATTTGTTAAAGTTGAAACATCTTTTAATTCAATTTCTTCACTTATATCAATATCTTCCTCAAAATCTTCTTCTTCATCCTCTATTTCCTCTGTTATTTCTTTTGCTTCTTCTTTTATTTTAGCTCCCTTTTTCTTTATATACATCTCTGGATTTTTGTTTTTTCTTAAATCTTCTTCGCTTAAATCTAACCAACTCATTACTTTTTTCTTAAAAATCTTACGCTGGGGAATTCCAAAATAATAATTATGGTTTCCTTTAACAACATTATGTTTGGTACAACAAGCCAAAGGTAACATAAATGCATCATCATATATTTCAGTTCCTGGACCAATCTGATTCATAGAAGCAAGAGTAACATTATCTCCAAAATGGATTTTAAAATAGTTAATATTTCCAAATATTCCAGTGAGAAGATGACTTGATAAGGTGGAATTAACACCAATGTAGCAATTTTTGCCAACTTCGATAAACTTATCGGAGCCTACAGATTCTTCGATAGTAGTTCCTTTTCCTATTTTGCTTGTTCCAATAAAGTTATAAAACCACGTTGATAACCAAGGAAATAAACCTTTAGAAAATACATTTTTTCCATACTTTAATATAAAACTTCTTAAGTGGTAGTAATTAGCTGTTTTAGAACGAATATTTCTTGGAATAATTCCATCCTTGGAAGGTGAAATTCTTTCTGTTATTTTCCAGAAAATTTTAGTAATAATTCCAATAAGGAGTAATCTGACATAATAGGCAATTATTAATACTAAAGGCATTGCGAATAATGCCAGTAATGGCTTAATTTCAGTAAATATGGCAAAAAAATTTGAAATTCTCAAAAAATAGGGTTCAAAAAAGAAAAGAACATAAGAAAAGAATATAAATCCTGGAATTAACCATGAGCCATAATAAATTATAAAAAATAGGATAATGTATAGATGGAATTGGAGGCTTTGTTCTTCCTTAACAACTTTTTCTTCAGCATCATTATCTGAATCTTCATTGTTTTTTGAATCTTCAGACATTTTAATCATCAATTTATTATTATAATCTCTACTAGTAAAAATGTTTTTAATCTTTACTTAAAATTTCTATTTTATACTCTAGAGATATTTTTGTTATCTTTTAAAGTTATATTATTAACCATTACATTGATTTTATGTGTTTATAATTAGACTATTTGATAGTATCATGAGTAAAACAAAACAAATTTGTAAAGACTGCGGAATATGCTGCCAAAAAACAGAAATGCTATTATCAGAACAAGATATTCGTTTAATTGAAGAAAAAATTTCAAGTTTAACTAGAGAGGAGTTTACTGAATTGAATGAAAAAGGTATTTATCAATTAAAAAATAAAGATAACTACTGTGTTTTCTTAGATATTACATCAAAATTATGCAATATTTATGAAATCAGGCCACAGGGTTGCAAATTTTATCCTATTCTCTATGATAATGAGGAAAAAATTTGTATTTATGATGAAGAATGCCCCAGAGTCTCACAATTTTATCTAGGACGTAAAAAGTTTAAAAAAGTATGTAATGATATTAAAAAATTTATAAAGACAGAACTCAAATTGATCTTTACTATAGATTAAATAATGAGAATAGTTTTGATATGATCTCTACTTTTTCCATATGACGCAAAAGCTTCATTAATTTTTTCTAAGGGAAATTCTTTTGAGACTAAACCTTTTACTTGGATATTTCCTGATCTTAGACCTTCTATTGCTTTGTTAAATGGACCGCATCTGCTACTATATATCGTAAGTTCCCGTACAACAAGGTCTGTGAGATTCACGGGAGTATCTAATCCGTGAGTGCTTTTAATATGAACTTTTCCCCTAGTTCTACATGAAGCAATAACATCTGAAATTGCATTAGGATTTCCAGTAGCATCCACAACGATATCCGCACCTAACTCCTTTGTAATTGCATTAATTTCATTAGGGATATTTTTTACTTTTAGGCGATTTATCAAATGTCTCGCACCAAATTTTTTTGCTAATTCAAGTTTTTTATTCGAACCATCAATTACTATTAAATCCAAACCCATTAATAGAGCAACTTGAACTATCAATAAACCTAATTTTCCAACTCCAAAAATAGCCATATTAGTATCATTATGACTAATAGGCATTGTCTCAAATATCTGGTAAGCTGCAGCTAAAGGTTCAATAAAGGTAGCATCATTATATGAAATCGAATTAGGTATCTCATGTATTAAATATGACTCTACAGCAATAAATTCTGCGAATCCGCCATTGATATCAATACCTATTGCTTTTCTTGATAAACATTGAGTAAACATCTCTCTCTTACAGTAATAGCAATTAAAATCTATATTGCTGTTAATTTCAGAGACAACTCTTCTTCCTAACCATGAGTTTTCGACCTTTTCTCCGACTTTTACAACCTCACCAGCTATTTCATGTCCCAAAATAAGTGGAGTTGGTGTTGGAAGAGTACCCTTGACAATCGCTAAATCAGTACCACATATTCCCGCAGCTTTAACCTTAATCAATACTTGAGATTTAGTAAGTTCTGGGACTGGAATCTCTTTCACACTAATCTCTTTTCCATCAAATATGGCTGCTTTCATAAATAATAAAAGTCAATTTAGAATTTTTTAAATATTAATAAAACACAATGACATAAATGCTCAACCAAAATCATAATTTTGAAATTATAAGATCTAAGTAATCTACTCAAATTATCAATAGCAATTTTATAGAAAAAATTTATGAGTTCTAACCAGCTTTAATATATTTCTTAGTTCTTTTGATGCAAGTAACTAATTAACTAATAAATTGTGATTTAATGAATAAAAAAGTTTTAATTTGGGAGATTGTCGGTATAGTTTTTATTACATTGCTAGGTTCATTCATGCATTTCCTTTTTGAATTAACAGGGTCTTGGCTTCCTGTTGGTGCTATAGCAGCGGTAAATGAAAGTGTCTGGGAACATTTGAAATTAGGGTACTGGCCATTGGTGTTCTTTGCTCTAATTGAATATAAGTTTATACAAGAAGAGATCAATAATTTCGCTCTCGCTAAATTTGTGGGCTCCTTATTGATTATGGGAGTTATCATCGTATTTTTCTATTCTTACACCGCCATATTAGGAGAAGACTTATTAATACTTGATATACTTAGCTTCATACTTTCAATAGTCATAGCTCAATTAGTAAGTTATAAAATTTTAACAATGAAAAAGCTAAAAAATGTCGTTTCTACCATATCTTTAGTGGGACTCGTAATGTTAGGATTGCTATTCATACTATTCACCTATTTACCTCCGCACATACCCCTCTTTCAAGATGCAGTTACTGGTGGTTATGGAATAGTAGAACATCTTTAATTCCACTTAACTTTTTCTTCTTTTATTTTTTTTTAATTAAATAATTATAAACTCAATTTATAAAAGTCAAAAAATTAACATAATACAGTAAATCTTTTTAAAAAAAGTCGATTTTATGAATTGTTTTGATTTTGATGAGAACGTTCAAAAAGTATTAAATGATTCCTTATCTGACATTAAGCCTACAAACTGGAAAAGTTGGTTAGATATTTCGTCCAGCGAAGAATTTGAAGAATTATGTTTAAAAAACTCTGGATTATCTTCTGTAAATGAAATTTTTAAAAGGATAACTTCTGAAGTTACCGATTCAAGAAGCTTTTCTATTAATTTGGAAAAGTTTCTTTCTCATTATAACCAATCTTATACCCCAATAATATGCCACACCTCCGGAACCACTAATAGTAAAATTTCAGCTCTTAAGTGGTTCTTTATGTCAAAAAGTGTAGTTCAAAGATATTGGGCTCCTGGTATGCAAGCTATATTTGAATCAAGTGGATTAAATTCTAAATCTTCCGCAGTGATTTTTGTACCTTCAAGAATTAAGTTAGACGGTTTACAAAATTATGAAGGACAATCATACCTTTCACTATATTCTTCTGAATTCTCTCAAAGGGTAATGCTTTCAATCATTAAACCAAAAGCTTACACATTTTATGAATATAAAAATTCTAAAAACTTAGATGTAATCTCTAAAATTTTAGATTTAGATGATATTAGTGTTATTTCTGCTCCTGCATTAACCATTTTAGGATGGGCTGATTTAGAAAAATTTAAATCGCATTTACAAAAATCTCTTGAAGATTTACCAGACTATAAAAGTTCTATATTAGAGATTCTTATTTCGATGATTGAAAAAATAGGTATACAAAA
>JBHLPZ010000218.1:0-5087 GCA_048885325.1 Candidatus Odinarchaeota archaeon | reverse complement strand
TAAACTCTTTAATGGTGGCTCTTTAGGTGAACTAACTCTCTGGTGGGATCTAATTGTTCTTACAATATTCAGCGTTATACTAGTTATTGTAGGAATCTTACTTTTTAAAAAATATGGGAAATAATTTTTTTTTTTAAATTTTAATTTTTTTAAAACTCTTAAAGTAGGAATTTTTTCACAGATTAATAATACTTAGGATAATATAGTCAATTAGTAATATATTGAGAGGTGTTAAATATCCAATTTTACTAATTTATCTCAGAATAAGCAAATCACAAAATAAACTGCCTTACCTTTTTGTAGCCCCCTCTTTGACTTTTAGTATTTGCTCATCTTCAGCCTGTAGACTTTTTCTATAGCTTTCCTTATTTTCGATTAAGAAAGTGAACTCAAATTGGTACAAAGTTGTTAATCTTAAGTATAACGACTTTTTAAGAGTCCAAGAACGATTAAATTGATCGTACAAACTCCGTTTATTATGATTTGGATTATTAAATTAGAGAGAGTTTTTGGTGAAACGAACCAAAAAGCAAGAGGAGTAAATATCTCTGCCGCTATCCAGCAAAATAGAGTTATTATATATGCATAAAAAAAATTTCTTCTATATCTCGAAATTTTAAACGAATGATCGGTTTTTGTAAGAAGAAGTAATGCCGCCCTTCCAATATCGGAAAAAGTATACTTCGAATTTTTTTGTACGACAAATTGGTTCATGCTTTTAAGATGATAGGAAAGCGTTGGACTATCGATTTCTAAATTCTTTTTGATTTGCGAGAACGTAAGATCGCGTTCTCCTAGTACTTTTATTATATTTCGGCGCGTTTGATGCGTTAACAATTTAAATATTTCGTCTTCTTTAGAAATGGGAATTTCTTTCGGTTGGATTTCGTTTTTATTCGTCATGATCAACAATACATATTTATTACTATTTAAATCAAGATCTATTAGTTGACTGTCCGCATTAAATCTTTTCTCTACATTGTTATGTAGTAGTAGATATCTAATTGGAAGTATTCCAAAAAAATAATTAAAATAAAATGAAATTTGTGTAATTGTGGTGCTTTAGGTACCTACCTACAATATAATGCATTTAAATTTTTAGATAGTCAACACTTCTCTACTCGCAGTGGTATTAGTGGGAATTTTATTGTTCAAGAAGTATGGTAAAACATAATTTTTTTTATTTTCAACCTTTTTTTTTCCCTATCCCATTACCTTGTTCTTATTAATATTAGGAATAACTCTTGTAAATCTTAAGTCCTCCTATAACAAAGGAGAAAAACCTAACAAATAGAAAAAAAGAATCTTTTTCGAAAAAATTAATTGATTCACTTAAATACTATTATTTTCTTTATTATAATGGAAAAGGGGGTGTAAAATTTTGAATGAAACCAAATTAAATAAAAACAATAATGAAAGTTTAGAAAGAATTTGGAAAATTCGTGATTACATCCAGGAACTCGAAGATGTAAAGGATGGAATTATTGGATTCTTAAATTACGATGACGATATCGACAATGGAACGAGGAATATATGGATTTCAGATGCGAAAGAATTCTATTTCAACACAGTAAAAGCTTGGGAAATGCTCCATTTTACTGTGAGAGGGATGAAGAACCATTTGGTTGATTCTAAGGGATTATTGTATCGTGCTAAAAGTTCACTAGCCAAGTGTATTAGTGAATTAAAAATATTTGAAGAAGCAAAAAACTTATCAAAATTGATAACGAAAGCAAAAGTAGCATTTGAAAAATGCTGGAATGCTTTTCAACGCGAATATAAGTTAATGGAACCAGAGATAAGAATAATAAGGCCTATTCCAAGAGTAATAAAAAAATCTAATCATGAATACCAACTTCCATGTTCTATTTGTGGTGAAATAGCTGTCGATTATAAAATAGGTGTTGGGCAATTTGATAAAGAAGAAAAACTCCTTTATAGAGGGATTATTTGTGGTACCTCGCTTAATAAGGGATTAGCAAATGAACTATTTGAGATTTTGGAAAACGAGGATATTGCGGGAGTTCATGAATTTATGAAGAATCATCATTCATATGAAGGCTTAGATGCATACTGTCCAGCGTGTGATAAAATTTATTGTTGGAACCATTACAAATTAGAAGAAGAATGGGATGAGGGATTTTATGATTGTACTTATGGAGAATGTCCTGAAGGGCATAAGAGAATGATAGATGATTAAACTCATAAATAGTGATAATTCTTTTTTTTTTTTTGTTTATTGAGAATTAAAATATTAAAAGATTTGAGAAAATCCTTTTGAGTGCAATATACTATAAATTTTTGATTTCATTATAATCATTAAAATAATTTTATTAAACATAATAAAATTACAATTTAGGCTATAAATTGGTTAATTCATCAAAATCAAACTTAATTAAGAAAATTCATTCTGAATATAATAAAAAGCTGAAAGATTTAGAATCTAAATTAGCAGCGAAGCATAAGGAACTGAATCAAATTGAAATTGATCTTGCTCATGAAAAGAAAAAGATTGAACACTCTAATATTTCTATGTTAAAGTCAAAAAGAGCGGAGTTAAATACCATTATTATACAACTAAAAAAAGAAATAAAAAAAGTTAATAAAGAAAAAATTAAGAAACTGAGATCATTATAAAGAAAAGTATTTATAAAAGTTGTTATATAACAACTTTTATTTTTTCCATTCAAACTCTTGTTTCAGAAGTTTTAACAATATATAAAAATACTTTTTACTTAGTATAATTCATAGCGAAATTTCTCAAATACAAACTTATTGTTTTGGAGTTAATTTTAATGAGTAAAAAAGTAATTATTATTGGTGCAGGTATTTCTGGTCTAGCATCTGGTTGTTACCTACAAATGAATGGATATCAAACAGAGATTTATGAGTTTCATGATCACCCTGGTGGTTTATGCACTACTTGGAAAAGAAAAGAATATACATTTGATGGTTGTATTCATTGGTTAGTTGGCACAAGTCCTAGAATTAATTTTTATAACGTGTGGCAAGAATTAAATGCTTTAAATAATATAGAAATTGTAAACCATGAAGAATTTTATTCTGTTTATGATGGAAAAGAAAAATTTACTATGTATGATGATATAGAGAAGTTGCGTTTTGAAATGATGAGAATTGCTCCAGAAGATGAGAAGGCAATTAATTCATTCATTTCAGATATGCAAGGAATTAGTAAAATACCAATGCCCATTGATAAACCAATAGAACTCTATAAATTTCGAGATATCCTAGGGATGATCTTCAAGCAAGGCGGAAATCTTAGAATCTTAAGGAAATTCATGAAACAAACTTGGGGAGATTATCTTAAGAAGTTTACAAACGATGATTTACGTAAATATGTCAGTGTTGGCTTTCCCTCAGAAAATTTTAGTTTACAATATCCCTTAATGTATATAGGATGGCAAAACGATAAAGTTGCTGGATATCCGATTGGTGGTTCTCTACCCTTTGCTCGTAATATTGAAAAAACATATCTAAAGCTTGGCGGTAATATCAATTATAATTCTAGAGTCGTTGAAGTTTTAGTGGAAGATGATAAAGCTATTGGAATTAGATTAGAAAATGGCGAAGAACATCATGCTGATATAATAATTTCTGCTGCAGATGGTTATCATACGATTTATGAATTACTAAGTGGCAAATATTCCACAACAGAAATTGATGGATTTTACAAAGAATTAGAATTTTTTGAACCATTATGCCAAGTATCTTTTGGTATTAATCATAAGTTCGGTAAAACACCTCATGCTATCTTTTACTTCCCAGAAGAGAAAATACCTATTGATCCAAAAACATTCGTGGATTCATTGGAAATACTGGTTTATAATTTCGATCCTACATTAGCACCCGAAGGAAAAACTGTTGTTATATTATTATTTACTGCCAGAGATTTTGATTACTGGCAAAACCTTCGAACAAATGATAGAGATAAATACAAAAAAGAAAAAAAACGTATAGAAAATATCGCATTAGAAATTCTAGGAAAGGTTTTTCCTGGAACAAAAGACAAGGTAGAAGTAAGTGATGTAACTACACCTGCAACTTATTACAGATATACCAACAATTGGCAAGGTAGTTATTTAGGATGGGTTCCATCACCAAATACAATCAACAAGATGAAACGGACATTACCTGGATTAGAATCATTTTATATGGTAAGTCAATGGGTTAATCCTGGTGGAAGCGTACTTACTGCTGCTCTTGCAGGGAGATATGTGACTCAGATTATTTGTCATGAGGATAAAAAACCTTTCATCATCAAGTAGCGATTTCATTCATTTCCACTAAATTTGAAATTAATAGAAATATAAAATTATTCATAAATATATATTATTTTAATTTGGTTCAAAATATTCTTCAAAAAGGATATTATAATCGCACTAATAAATAAAAAAAAGATTTTAATCAATCACGAATCAAATTTTAATCTCTTAAGCTTCTTAATAGAAAAAGAGACTCTTAATTCTCAAAAAAAAGTTATTGTTAATCAGGAATGATTATTGAAGGGTCTTCTTTTATTCTATCTAATACAATTTGGGTTTTTACTTCTTCCACCCCTGGAAGATTACGTAATTTTTCAATTAAGCTCATGGAATCATCATGATCCAGACATTTTGCCATGATAAAAATTGGATAATCACCTGTTATTACATAAGCATACTTTACTGTTTCCATGCCTTCTATCTTATCCTTTACTTTATCTAAAGGTTCTGAAGAATTTACTCTCAAAGATGCCATTACCATTTCACGATAACCTAACTGACGACAATCTATTAAAGCAACATACTTCTTAATCAAAACTTTTTCTAATTTTTGAATTCTAGCCCTAACTGCTGTAGGACTTTTATCAATTTTTTCTGCTATTGCTGCTATCGTTAGTTTTGCATCATTTTGCAAAAGATCTAGAATTTGTTTATCAAACTCATCAATATCAATATCATTTACTTTACTAATTGTCATTCTATCTTCCTTGATTATTATAATACTATAGAACTTTGAAAATTGTAAAAATTTTAAATCAAAATATCTATTCTAATTAAATTTATAGATTAATCATTTATAATTTT
>JBHLPZ010000217.1:0-5124 GCA_048885325.1 Candidatus Odinarchaeota archaeon | reverse complement strand
AATTGGAATGATAAAAGCTATAAGTGTAATACTGTATACAAAACCACCAATCTTATCTCTCTTTTTTGAAGGAGGTTCAGGAAGTACATCTACTATTATATCATCTTGACAAGACTTTCCATAACCATCATAAGCAATTATAGTGAAGTTATAACTCCCTACGGTGTATGCTGAAAGATTGAAAAAGATCGGATCCCCTGAAATCCATTCACCTGTTGCAACAGAAGTAGTAGTATTACGATAAATTATATAAGTAGGAGTGGATACCGTTTCATCAGTCACTGTCCATGTGCAATTATTTTCAGTCTTTTCTATAAATGAAATGTCTGCAGGTGACGAAATTACTGGTGCGAAATTCTCTATGACCTTAATGAGAAACGCATTGAGCCCACCGGGTCCAAAACTAAATGTATCTCCACTGATATAGATGTTTCCATCGGCATCCATTACGAGACCTGTGCCCCAATCATCTTCATTTCCTCCCCATGTTTTGGTCCAAACTTCATTTCCAGAAGATGTATACTTAATTAAGACCATATCTGCTCCACCACTACTTAGAGTATTAGTTTCTCCGCATACATAGATATAACCATCATTCCCTACGATTATATCATAGAAAAACTCATCTTCAGTTAAATTTAATGTCTTATTCCATACATAATTTCCAGTATCGTCATACTTTATGAGAAATGCGTCCTTCCCGCTAACACTAAAACTATCTGTATATCCACAAATATAGAGGTTTCCCAAATTATCGGCAGCAATTCCTTGAGCAATATCATCTCCAGAGCCTCCCCATGTCGCATTCCATAGCCAGTATCCAGCAGAATCTATTTTCATTAGAAAGACGTCAAAACCTCCCTCACCAGTGCTATTGGTTACTCCAGCGACATATATATACCCATCATTATCACCTATTATTGCGGTAAATGATTCATATTCAATGTCACCATAATAGTATGCCCAAGGATTATTACCATCTGTGTCGAATTTATCTATAATACCATCTGAATTCCCATAACTCCAGGTCAATGATTTTCCTGCAATATAAATTGTATCAGTTGTATCGATAAAGATATCAAAGTACGTGTCTTCTTCAGAACCCCATATCGTTTCATCCCACAAATAAGATCCTCCACTACTAAATTTCACTAGACATAGATCTCCTAGATTCGAAGAGGAACGATTCCACCTTCCTGCAATATAGATATCACCATAGCTATCCACGTCAACGCCATAACTCCAGTCGTGATCAAATCCACCCCACGTATCATTCCATTTCTGTTGGCCATCAGTATCAAATTTTGCAATAAATATATCATCATCACCCGCTCCAAAGCTATTTGTAGTTCCAGCAAGATATAAATTATTATTTTTATCAATAGCAATATCATCACCCCAATCGTTAGCAGACCAACCCCAAGTTAAATTCCATTCGACTATAATATCAGGAGAGCTCAATGATGGAGAGAGCAAATACGAATCAGGGGGGGTATTTAATTCAGTAGAAGGTTCAGTAAAGGAAAAGGCATATAATGGTAAAACTAAAACAATTATGAATGACATATATTTTTTCTTCATTTTAGGATTTCACTGAATTTTTTACATTTTTGTATCAATTGGATATAAATAATAGTATTATCTATTCTTATAAATCTTTTATTTGAAATTATCTCTCCATTAATTTTCATTTAAAAAGATTTAATGATATAAATAGTAGAAAATTTACAGTATTTTTTTCACCGTACCGATTTTGTGAGTCTAATCCGATACTTACTTAAATATTTTTTCAATAGCTTCTATTTTAGGAACAAGACTTTTCCCAAGTTCCGTTAACCCATATTTTACAGTTCTTTGCTTATCTTGTTGGACTTCTCTTTCCACTATTTTTAATTCTTCTAATTCTTTCAAACGGTCACTTGTTGTTTTAGGGTTTTTCACTAATTTTTCTATTTCTGAGAAGCTCCTATCGTCATCTGTAAGCAATTTCAAGATTTCCAGAGTCCATTTTTTTCCTAATATTTCAAAGATAGGCATAAAAGGTACTATTTATAAGAGTGAATCAGTTAAAAGATATAACTATCATGTTACATAGCCAACTATATATTTATATATCGAAATACACATTACTATAGTAGTATAAGAATATAAATTTATCACTATCATGACTCATGATTTTTTTTGCCCAAAATGCTTTCGAGATAAAGAATTATTAGCAGATATGAAATGGCATATCATTAAAAGTGAACCTGTTCTTGAGTGTTCCAATTGTAAACTTTTATGGAATTCTGAATCCCTTTTGAAACAGCTAAAATATATTGAAGAAGATCTTGATAATTTAGAAATTGTTGCAAATAATCAGTCCTGGAATTTTTTAACTAAAGATCTAACATTTAGAAATAGTACATTGTCCCGTCTTTATCATTCTTTTTTCTTATTGAAGGATAAAAATATAGCACCAAAGATAGCGGAGTATGAATTGTGCAAGCTTTTGGAGACTTTTTCTTTACCTACTGCATATAAAGATCCTATTATTGATATTTTCAAAAAAATTTGGATTATTTTTAATCCTAATCGGGTATACAAAGAGCCAAGTTATTTATGTCCTTTAATTTTTTATTTTTTTTGTAAATTTAGTACTATACCTATTGATACGCATAAGTTAATTGAAGCCTCATGCCTTACAGAAGAATTATTTTTATGCTTTACATTTCAAGTGTTTGAATATTTGATTAATACTTTAGACCAGAAGGTTTCTGATTTTTCTTTAGAGAATGAATATTGGTTTCCCGAGTTTGATAATTTCTTAAATATTATAGATTATTACAATAAGTTCTGTCTAAATCAATGTGAAAAAGGAAGAAGGTATATTCTAAAATTATATTTTGATATAAAACCAAAGTATAAGAAGAAGTTAATAAGGAATATTAAAGAAGGTAAGGCATGTAGTCCTGATAATTTTTGTCTATTTCGTTTTAAAGATTATGTTAATAAGAAGGAATTAGAAAGGAGACAAGAATAATAAATTAAGAAGTGGAAAGGGATTTTTTGTTTAAAAATTATAAATAAATATTGCATGATAAGAATAAAAAAAATAATATGGGCAGGCTGAGAAAAATTCTCACAAGAAATTTATTAAATAAAACAGAGAAAATGGGAGTGAGTGAAAGTAGCTCCGCAACAAAAAAATATATTATATCGGAGTTGGAGAAAGAAGGTTCAAGCCCTTCCCTGCCCATTATTTTTATAAAAAAAATTTGTGATTTTCCACAGTTTAAGATTTTTAATTTTATTGAAAACAAGTAAAAGATAATGAGTGAAGAAAAAATTCTTAATTATTTAACATTAGTAACAGGTTTAATTATCTTAGGGATTTTGTTATTTCTTGCATACATCTCCCAGTTTGCCATCATACCCGTACTAGTCATATTTCTTGCGCTAATGATTATTCCATTTACTCTTTTCGGACTTATTTTCATCTGTGGTATAATAAGATTATTAATTAATGCATTAATTAACTATTTAGAAAGAAAGATTAAGAGAAAAGAAGCTTAGGAAGGAATTGCATGAAAATAATATATTAAAAGGCAAAACCAATATGAAAATCTTATGTAATAATTGCAAACAATTACGAGATGTTTTTCACGAATTTCCTTTCACCTATACTTGTCCTGAGTGTGGATTAGTTTTATTTCCTATTAAGCGAAATGAATCTGATGTGAAGAGATCGGAAGATATTGAATTTGTTGAAGAGGAGATTTCAAGGATATTAGATTATTTTTCAATTTCTCCAATTCATAAAGACTCAATGCTTAATATTTACAGAAATGTTCATGCAATTTATATTTCCAGAGTTATATATAAAGATCCAGAAGTATTAGTTCCTCTTATCATATATTTTTATTGTAAATCCCATGAAATTCAAATAAATATATTTGAGTTAGTTAAGAATTCTAAACTAACTCTAGATTTATTCTCAGATTTTATATTTCAAATGACAGACTCAAATTTTCTTGATATGGAATTTTCTTTAGAAAAGAAGGGTGATATTCTTTCTATTATCTACAGACTCACTAAACAGATAGTTTATTCTGTTAATATTACAGATTTGCGTGAACTAGATTCTTTTTTATTATCACCGTATTATAAATTAGTATATGAGAAAGCTGATAAATATATCAATCAGATATATGCTTACGAGATTAATGATTTCATTACCGTCGGAATTAAAAAAAGAAAGACAATGATTTTCATTGTTGGAAGACCATTTCACCAATGTATGCGCCTTTTAATTAATATTCCAGTAGACCAAGTAGAAAAATATGATGAAATCGAATCGATTGATGAAGTCGCTTCTCATATAAAGGATAACTTTGAAGAGACTACCACACCTTATTACATTACACCTTTTCAAGAATTTCGAGGACATTGTAGTAATTTACAGGTATGGTATGAGAACGAATATGATACAAGGTTCCTCCGATCAAACTTATCTTTTCCCTTACTCCAAGAGTTATATGAAGTAGGAGATCCCATTGCTATAAATGTATTCAAAAAAGAGATTGTTGATCGTTTTAAATCCGGTTATCCTTCCACTGTACTATTCTTGTTAGAGAATAACTATTTAGATTATCTTACTAATGAAGAGAAATTATCGTATTTTGCAAATTTTGATATCTCCTCATTAGATAGATTAAGACCTTTTAGTTCCACTCTAATTTTACATGAATTATATAAGATAGGTATATTGGAAATGGAGCAATCTCCAATGAAATATCTTTACAAAATGATAAAAGATCACAATTGGAATGATATAAATGAACTTTTCATTCAAGAACATTTCAGTTTATTAGATAAAGAGGATTTTGCTAACTTTTCGATAATACTTATTAAGGAGCTTAGTAATTTCACAGATGAAAGTGTATATTTTGAAATAATAGATGAACTTCTTTTCAACTTAAGTAAATATGGTTTTTTTGAACAATATAATTCTACAATCTGGAATATTATTCATATATTTTTTTTACACATTTCAGAAGAGAAAGAACAAGAATGGTCAGATATAATATTACAGATCATTAATTATTGCAACAATTTAGAAATATATCCTACTTTTTTTCTTGA
>JBHLPZ010000216.1:0-5129 GCA_048885325.1 Candidatus Odinarchaeota archaeon | reverse complement strand
ACTTTAGACCAAATTTATGATTTAGAATGCAAATATTGTGGAACTGTCTTACCCTATTTTCCAAGAAAAGGGGAATCTGTGGAATGCACTAAATGTAAATATGAAAAAATAATTTGGTCTTAATTTTTCAAAATTAACTTTATTTCTTTAGATATTGTTATAATCACCAATAAATTTTTTTTCTCAACCAAATCCTTAAAAACATGGAAAATTTTTATGAATTTAATTATTTCACGTTAATTTTTCAATCTAAATTAAATTATTCTAACTTATCGAAAACACAAAAATCCCCAATTATGCGTCTCAGAATTTGATCAAATTTTTCATTTTTCTTAAATTAAACTTAAGTTTCCAGAATAGGGAAAAAGTAGAGAATTTAGTATGACTTATTGTTCTCATTCTTAACGAAACTCCGATTTTCATAAAAAAGTTCTAACTTTTACTAGATTGATCATTTTATCATTTCTGAATTTTGTCGTGATATTTTTTTCATTTTATTCCTCATAAAATCATGTATGCATCAAAATCTTTAAATATATAGAAGATATATTACTATTTAACTAACCATTAAATAATAACAAAAATCAATAAAAATATCAATATAAAAATAAAAAAGTGGAGGAATAAAAAATGTCTGAATATATTAGTTGGAGTCCTATTAGAAGATTAATGAAGCACAATGGCGCTATAATTGTTGCTCGTGATGCAGTGGATGAACTAGTTGATTGGATGGGCATGGCGGCAGAAAAGATAACCAAAACTGCCTTAGGTTTAACAAAGCATGCAAAGAGAAAGAAAGTAACTCGAGATGACATCCTTTTAGCCATTAAATACTTCTAAAGTAAATAGGAAAGAGAGTATATTAAATATAATTCATTATTTTTTTTAATTTTAATTTTATTAGAATATCCTTAAATTATATTATTTAAACAGAATTAGCATCTTTATTAATCTATAAGATGAAATAAAGTAAACCCTTCATATTGAAAGCTATTTACACTTTTTAGGAGTGTTTCTAGGTTAACATTTTCTTTCGTAAGTACAACAATTACTTCAAATTTACTTAATTGAAAAACCAAAACTCCGCCTTTAGATCCTTTAATATATAAATGATTGAATTCTCCATTAGCCATTTCAGAATTTCCCCTCTTTCCTACTGCTAATATTGTAGCAGAAAGAGCAGATAACTGACTTTTATTAATATCTCTTGGGAGAGTAGACGCAATTGGCAATCCTTCGACAGAGAGTAAAATGACTGCCTTAATTGCTGAATCTGTATTTTGCAGATTAAATAAAAATTTCTCGACGTTTTCTGGATGATATCTCAATATTGGTAGATAAGATAAATGAAAATAAATATATTTCTTCAAAAAATTCTTGAAGCAAGACGACAAAATTAAGGAGTTACTAATATTTTCTTCATATCATAATCACCTGGATCTCCACCATCTTCAAGGTATTCTGCGAAGCTCTTCAAGTCATTCAAAATATATATTATCCCTCTTCCTAATATCTCTTCATGTTCTACGATTTTATAATCAATCCATGATGATACTTCAGTTAAATCTCCTTTCGCCTTTAAAGCGTATCCATATGATGTAAAATGTTCGGATTTTGCTGTACTAGTAAACATTTCATTTTCTTTTCTCTCTACTATAGTAAATGTATAATCCCCTCCAGTTGATTTGATAGATCCTTCATTTGGGCCAGTCTGGGTGATTTCCTTTACGGTGGGATTCCATTTACGAATTAGGGAGATATCGGTTATACAATTATAAATTATCTTAGGTGAGGCATTAATCTCAATTTTTCTTTTAACTTTAGGCAAATCATCATCTCAAAAAGTTTACAAGAAAGTAAGTAAAATTGATTTTTATATTTTTGTCTGAAATGGGATATTAATAATAGGATAATGATAAAGCTCAAAAAGAAGTATTTAGTGGTTTAACTATATTGAATCAACAACTATTATGTAGATTCAACAAGTTTATTAAGGATCATTACTTTTTTAGTACTAACAAATTGTTTCAGTGTTTTATAATTATTCATTACGAATTATAATTTTTACGGAGATAGTTTAAATAAGGCACAGAATTAAAAAAAATGATGTTATTAGAAGATGCAAAAAAATGAAGATTTTATATATAAATCCTGCTCGATTGGAAGCAGGATTGGATGCTATTATTAAAGGTGCGCCCTTAAGCCTCATTTCAATCGCTGCAATGGTTCCTGAACATGATGCTAAATTATTTGATTTTAAAGTGGATAAATATCATGAAAAGAGATTTCGCAGTGATTTAAACCGATATGATGTAGTTGCTATTACAAGTATGACACCTCAGATATATCACGCATTAGAGGTTGCACAAATGGCTAAAGAACAAGGTTGTTATACAATATTAGGCGGATATCATCCTACATTAGCTCCTGAATTTGTAGCGCGGCAACAGGACGTAGATTTTATTATTCGAGGCGAAGGAGAGCATACTTTTAAAGAATTAATTGATTATCTTGATGGTAATAGAAATAATATTGAATTAAATCAAATTGATGGGTTATCATATAAGGATAAAGATGGAACAGTAAAACATAATAGAGAACGTCAATTAGAATATAATTTGGATAACCTACCAATGCCTCGAAGAGATTTATTAGATGATTCAAAATATATTTATTTAGGTGCAAGAGTAGCTCAACTTGAAACTTCACGTGGGTGTCCACATAATTGTAAATTCTGTTGTATTATTAAAATGTGGAGGAATTCAGATAAACCTGTAAGTTATAGAACAAAATCAATTAAAAGGATTATGCGAGAAATTTATGATGTTGATTGGAAAAATGATTTTATCTTTTTCTGTGAAGATAATTTTACTATTAAAGTAAAACGGACAAAAGAAATACTTGAAACTATGATTCGTTCGGGAGTCCCAAATAAAATCTATTTTTCCTGCCAGTCCCGAGTTGATACATTATATCGAAATCCTTGGTTAGTTGATTTGATGCATAAGGCGGGTATGAGACAAGTTTTTCTAGGGATTGAATCAGTTCATCAACAAAGCCTCGATGCTATGAATAAACAAAACACTACCCCTGGAATGGTTAAAAAGGTAGTATCTATGCTTCAAGACCGGGGAATTTCAATATTTGGAGGAGTCATTATTGGATTTCCAGGTGAAACTAAAACAATGGTAAGACAAAATATTCAATTTGCTAGATCTCTTAATCTAACCTGTATTCAATTTACTCCCATTACAGCATTTCCGGGAACAGAGTTCTACGATGAAATGTCAAGAAAAAATATGATTACAACTAACAATTATAGATATTATGATTTATTTCATCCAATGATGCATACAGAACAACTAACGACTAATGAAATATATAAATTAGTAGGTGAAGCTTATTCTGCATATTATCTTAGTAAGGGTTGGCTTGGAATGCTCATAAAAAGATATACTAATCCTTTTGGTAAATTTAATTGGATGGGCCGAAATGTACCACGTTTTGCTAAAACTGTGATTAAAAGCGGAAATGATATGCTTCATTCAATGGGAATGAGTAAATCAATAATTTCTGATGAATTAAAAGAATTTATGGAACATGGAATACCCAATAAAATATTTATACCTAAAAAATCTGATAATTTAGATAAAAAAATCGAAAGTATTATTTTTACTAGAAAAACACAAAAACCTGTAAAAATTACCAATTAATTGATTATCTTATTTTTTATATTTTATAATTTATATGAATAAAATACTTAGCATCTTTAATCTAATAAGTTAATATTATTTAAAAACTCAAATTTTTCGTATATATTCTAATATTTGAGACAAATCCCCAATTAAAAGCTCTAATTTTGTGTTAAGATTGTGGTTTCTTCTTTTTCAAAATCATAAAGTAATAAAAAGTAATTTAGTTGAATTTGAAACTTTTTTATAACCTTAAGTTAAATATTAATTTAACTCTTAATTGAATGAAAAGTAAAAATTAATTTTTAAAATAGGAGATAAATATATGTCTGAAGAAGAATTTATACCTAAGAAATCAAAACTTGCTTTTGGGGGAATCACATTTACCAGTGGTATGTTTTCAAATTTAGTTATAGCCACTACATTTACATATTTTTACAATGTAAAACTTGGATTAACATATGATAGAACAGGGCTTGCTTGGTTGATATTTATTATTTGGAATACGTTAAATGACCCTCTACTTGGCTTTATTGAGGATAGAACTAAGTCAAAGAAATATGGAAGAAGAATTCCATATATTCGCTTTGGTGGAATAATGTATGGAGTCTTATTTATCCTAAGTTGGATTCCTTTTGCTAGCAGTGACAATCAAGTAGCATTATTTTTTAATATGCTTATAATGTTGTTCCTATTTGATACATTGTTTACAATGGTCGGCTTAATCTCATATACATTACCAGCTGAAATGGCAATCACCAGTACTGCACGTTCGAAGTTAAATGTGTCTGGATCTATAGGTAATGCCTTAGCTTTGTTGATATCCTTTGTTATTCCAGCGATATTGCTTACGGGAGAGGAGTTAGCTAGTGTGGATCCAATGTTTCCGATATTTATCCTTACTATTATCGTTTTAGGTGTCGTCGGAACTGTAATATTGTATATAAGCAGTTTTCATATCAAAGAAAATAAATATACAATATTTGAAGAGCCACTTGGTTTCAAAGCCAGTATTATAGAAACATTTAAAAATCGATCATTTTTGATATTCGAGTTGTCAAATTTCTTCTTTTTAATCGCTCAATTTATGTTGACTAATGGGGTATTATATTGGGTAGATTTTGTACTTGGATTAGAAGGTTTTATGGCAATGATTCCATTACTAGTTTTTTTTATAGTCGTCTTTGTATTCTTTCCAATATACAGTAGATTAATTATCAAATATGGATTAAAGAAAATATTTATGTATTTACTGGTTTTTACGGGCGTTTCATTTCTAATTAGTTTTGCGCTAGCGTGGTCTCTTTATTCCTCCTTTATAGCCATGGTATTAATTGGGATCGGAATATCTGGGTATTTTATAACAAATCAATTAGTTATGGCAGACGTAATTGATAATGATGAAATCCTAACAGGTAAACGAAGAGAAACCACCTA
>JBHLPZ010000215.1:0-5129 GCA_048885325.1 Candidatus Odinarchaeota archaeon | reverse complement strand
AAAAAGAAATATTTAATTAACATAGTCGTCTCATTATCAAATAAAAAGATTAAAAATCAGCCTATGCCTAACGCTATACCCTCTCATCAAGCACCAGCTTTATTGATAAAAATAAAGTATCCAAAGAGAATTGACGGAACTGCTATTTGCATTGGCGCATTAGTGCCTGACTTGATAGTAATCCCTGAACTATTATTTCCTATAAATTTAAGAGGTATTTCTCATAGTCTCTTAGGGTTATTCATATGGACCGCCCCTTTGACGATCCTTTTAACGATGCTTTTTTACAGGTATATTGGACCAATTATTTCTAATTTTGCTAAGAAAGATGGATTCATCTCGAAACTATTACAATTTTTTGGGCTAGATAACTGGGATGTTTTAAAAGAGAAGGTATTTAATAAGCAATTTTTTGTTGTTGCATTCTATTCAGCATTAATCGGAGGGTTAACTCATCTTTTACTTGATCTCCCCTCGCATGGATACATAGAACTATTTTATCCTTATATTTTACGCGTTCCAGATATTTTATGGATTTCTTTGATCGATTTAGGCACTTTATCTATAGGTGTTTGGCAATTTAATGCTGTTATTAGAGTGTATAGTATAATATGGTATATTGAAGATTTTATTTTGCTCTTTATATCTCTATATTTACTTAGATTTATTAAAAAACAAGATTTAATTAACAAATGGGAAAAAAACGTCAAAAAATAGCATGCCTAGCCCAATAATCTCTCATCAAGCACCGGCTCTATTCATAAAAATAAAGTATCCTAAGAAGATTGATGGAACTGCTATATGCATTGGTGCTCTGGTGCCTGATATATGCGAAATCATTCCTCTTGGAATTAGGACATTTACTCATAGTCTTTTAGGGTTATTTCTATGGGATTATTTGATCTTCCTGCCCATAGTGGTATAACACTTTTTTATCCTTGGATTTTCTCGGTTCCTAATATTCTATTAATAACTGTGATCGATTTCGGCACTATAAATATAGGAATTTGGAAATATGATGCTTCTTATAAAATTTATAATGTAATATGGCACATCGAGAATGCTATTTTATTCATTATCTCCCTCTATTTATTAAGAAGCATTAAAAAGCGTGATTTAATTAGAATTTGGGATGAAAACATATTCATACTATAATTTTATGGTATATTGTATTCCGAAACTGTTCTGCAGCCTTTTTAGGATTTTTCGCGCGGGTAATCGCTCCACCTACTATAATAATGTCTATTGGGTAAGTTAAAATTTTTTGAATATCAGTGGTTTGAATCCCACCAGCTATAGCTAGTCTTGGATGATTTTGTATCAATGTTAATGATTCAATTTCTGACAAAGGAGCTCGTCGTGAAGCTTGGCGATCTAAACCACTATGCACTAATGCATAATGTAATTTTGTATCTCTATAATTGAGATTCATTATTTCAGCTAATCTACTAGCAGGTGATCGAGACACGATTAGATCTGCCATTATCTCAACGTGAAAATCATGGGCAGCGCGTAAAGCCTCTTCAATTGTTATATCATAAGCATCAGCAAGGATTGAAACAATGTCGGCTTTTGCTTGAGCAGCTATTTTTACCTCAAGATAACCAGCATCGGCAGTTTTTAAGTCAGCACAGATAATTTTGGTGGGGTATGTCTCCTTTAATGCTTGAATGGCTCGAACACCTTCAGATTTTATTAATGGTGTTCCAGCTTCTAATATATCCACAAATGGTGCTACTTTTTTAGCTATCTCTAGTGCATCTTCCAAGGCTTCGATGTCTAAAGCCACTTGTAATCTTGGAAACGACTTTTTCTCTTTAATCATTTTTCAATTTAGAATTCTAATTTAAATGAAATTTTATTAAATTCAATGTAACTTTCATCTCCATTGACTCAAATATTTGTACTATTTTCAATTTTTTCGAGATCTGAAAAATTAATTCGATTAATAATAGGAAATTTCAAATTGAAGAATTTATCTATAAATCCCATAATTTAATTCATTTGGAGAAAGAAGCTTCATCTTTAATTTTCATTTTATTGATTCTATTTAACACCACGTAAACAACAACAATAAGAATAATGCAATCTAAAATTTCTACAAATAGCATAGTTGGTGGAATTAACTTCATAGTAACCATAAATAATGTACATCCAGCATAAATCGTAATAAGAACCATCATCAAGATTTTTACTTTAAAATTAGAATTCAATTTATTAATCCCTCATATTTAATTTTAAAATTTTACTTCTTATTCCTTTTTATAATCTTTTTCATAAATTTAAATTTTTTCTTTATCAGAATAGCTAACACTATTTTCAATTAGAACTTAAATATAATATAAATTGGATTAAATCTTTCAGTTTCTTTTCCTATCAAAAAATAACTTCTATAATGGAGTAACTATATGAGTTGATGTTCTATCGACACCATCAATTCTATGAATTTTAGCTAAAACAATTTTTGAAATAGTGGTAATATCTTCTGATTCTACTTTGGCAATTATATCAATGCCTCCTGTAACTGCATGAGCCTCTAATACTTCAGGTATTTGATTTAAATTATCAATTATACTTTCTAAAAACCCGGCTTTTGTTTTCAAAAAAATAAAACACAGTGTCATTTTAAATCTCAATTCATTAATTTAATTATCTATTTATTTTATAAAATCAAAAATTGACACTTTCATTTAAAAACATTTGTTCGTTGAATTCTGGATTCCAATATCAAAAAGATTAAATTATAAATTATCATAACTTCAAATAATTTATAATTATTTTCTAATAACTGAAATAATGGAAACTATCACTGAATCCAAAAAATGGTTTATCATTGCGGCTTTTATTTTAATTCTGTTTTTAATGCTGATAATTGTAAGGGTTTTGATTTACATTTCCAGTTCAATGGAATTCATTATAAGTTTCCTAATTACTAGTGCCTTTTCTATTGGTTTAATTTTACTTGCATTTTATATTAATTATGTACTTAAAACTTACTCCCCTTCAAAAAAAAGAATCTTTCAAATCACAGAAGAAAGTATTATTATAGATGTTCCTTATAAAGATTTCTTTCAAATTAATTGGTCTGAGATTGAAAAAATTAAAGTAAGAAAAGATTACAGTGGTTTAATAAAACCAAGAAAGTTGCATTATGTTTTAATATTTACAGGTTCTAAGCTTTATCGCACCTATAACATATTAAAAGGTTGGGATTTTCGAAATTTAACAATAAAAAAGATTTTTATTTTCTTGGATACGTACGCTCAGAAAATGGGAATAGAATTTACTAAAGAATTTTAGTTTTACATTTCTAATATTGATCTTAAAATTAATTCCATCTTAGAAAAAGAGATATATGCGATTATGATCTTATGTTATAAGTAGTTCAGTAATAAGTGATTTAAATTATTGAAAGATATAATGACTGGTACTGCGAAGAATTATTCTCTGCATATTTAAACAAATCAATTAGTCTAATGGAATTATTATATAAATTAGATTATGAACAAGTAAATAATCAAAAAGAATTATTCAATTTTTTAAATCTAATATTAACGCAAGAGTTCCCTCATAATTGCTATAATCAGTACTGCAGAGAAATGCTCTATTTTTCTAATACATTTGATTATGCTAAAAAGAACTTTAACTTAAAATTAAAAGAGTTTGTGAAAATATGGATTTCTCCTCACAAATTAAAAAAAACCGCGCGGTGGAAAGTAAAAATTCCCTTTTATTGTTGCAAATGTTTTGAAGAAAAGATTGATCGAGAGTTTTAACAATTATATGAATTTAAACCCACTCAATCTCAAAGCGATGCTGTTAGTTATAGCATCCTTTTTAGAAAGCCCCTTTAAAGCTAGATTAAAACCTGGCGCAGGTTTTAAAAATTATTAAAATATTCAGCTTCTTTTTGGAGATTATAATCAAAATAAATAACACTTTCATTATTTAATTCAAAATATCCCTCGATCGGAGTAAGGTTTATTGGTTGCGGTATTATTGAAAAAAGAGCTTCGTTAATCATAATATTTAAGAATAAATTTTCATACAATTTATTTTATATGAACGAATCTAACCAACCACAAATAGAAGATGTTGACTTAGAGATTTTAAGAATCCTAAGTCAAGATGGACGTGAAACTTATCATGGTATCGCGAATATCTTAAAAAGATCGCCCGTGACCATAAAAAAACACGTAGAAGAATTAGAAAATAAAGAGATTATTAAAGGATATGGGGTACAACTCGATTTAGAAAAATTAGGTTATAATATAATTGCTATTATAGAAGTTACTGTATCAAAAGGTAAAATGTTTGAAGTTGAAGAAAAAATTGCAAAAAATCCAAATGTATTTGCTGTATATGACATTACCGGAACTTATGATGCCCTTGTATTTGCTAGATTCAAATCGCGTAATGAATTAAGCGCAATGATAAAAAAAATCCACATTTCTCCTTATGTTGAAAGAACAAATACTCATATAGTTCTGAATGTAATAAAAGAAGAAATCTCTTTAGTGAAATTACTTGATAAAGAAAAAGCTAGAGAATATTAATATCGATTTTTACTTTGATTACTAAATTTGTCGGGAGTCTCCTCTTTTATTGATAAAATTTAATCTTTTTAATATGAGTGTAGGAATAATAAAGGTAAGCAAAAAAAATTTTTATGATTATCTCCTTCCTGATATTTCTCATTTAATCGTCCCGTTTTCGGAATTCTTCAAAAGTAAAACTGAATATTTTATTTATAATGGAACAGAACAAATTCCATTTAAGGAAAAACATCCTGAATTTATTGAAATTATGAAGAAAGAATTCCTGTAGATTTTTTTTAATTTACCGAATTTATTTTAAGCTATCTATCAGTTCTAGAAAATCTGAGTATGGAATAGCGGTCCAGCTTTCTGCAAATGTGGCTCCCGCATCTCTGGAAAGAAGCGAAACTTTTGCTGCTTCTTGTTCATCCTTAGCTTCAAAAATATCAATAAAGTCGTATGGACCAAGAATAGCATAATGAGCAATCCATTTAATGCTTGGAACTTTTTCTTTTACTAATTTTAACCACTTTTCGCCCTGTTCCTTCCTTCTTTCAACCAGATCAGGATTTTGAAGTCGAGTTGCGAGTA
>JBHLPZ010000214.1:0-5132 GCA_048885325.1 Candidatus Odinarchaeota archaeon | reverse complement strand
GGAAAAATTAAATTTTTCCAAAAAAAATAAACACAATCAATTTAAAGCATTAATTGTAATTATCTAATATGAAAAGACACCCCATAATCGATAATCCAGCAGTTTCTAATATTGTTTTCTATCCACAGAAAAGTTCAATTCCTAGTAATTTAGAATCGCACATCGATGTCATAAAATTCAAAGTGAATAAAGATATTGAAATTGGTGGATACTTTTATCTTAATGATGTAAATCTCCCAACTATTTTATTATTTCATGGAAATGGAGAAATCGCTATAGGATATAAATCTATTGCACCTATGTTTTTTGAATGTAATGTGAACTTAGCAGTTGTTGACTATAGGGGCTATGGATTTAGTTCAGGTGAACCATATTATACAAGTCTAATTACTGATGCAATGCCAATTTATAATGAATTTAAGAAATGGATGGAAAAAAAAGGCTTAAATAGTTCCTTATTTATACTCGGACGTTCCCTTGGAAGTGTGTGCGCTGCTGAGATTGGTTTCCACAATCCTAAGGGTTTAAAAGGAATAATCTTTGAGAGTGGTTTTGCTAGCATCTATAATATTATGACTCATTTATTTAGAATATCCAGTTCCGAATTAACTCCCTCATTTTTAACTGAATATTCAAACGATACTAGAATACAAAATTTTAAAATTCCTGTTTTAATTATCCATGGAACTTCAGATTGGATAATACCCTGTAGTGAAAGTGAGCTAATATATAAAAGTCTCCCAGAATTTATCGATAAAGAGCTGATTCTTATTGAAGGAGCTGGACATAATGATATTCTCTTTTATAAAGATAAATACTTTGATCCGCTAAATGAGTTTATTGAAAAATTTAAATAAAGAAATTATAAGAATCTTATCTAGGAATTAAGTCTAATAATTACATAACTTCAGTTGATAAGAAAGATTTATATAAAAGGAAAAAGCATATTACATATTAAACCTTTTATTAAAAACTTCAATTTTAAGTGAGATTCAATTATGAAAGAAGAAATTTCAAAACCACTAAAAATAATCTTTTTAGTTCATTTTTTTTTGAGCATTGTTTTTAGCTTAGTTTTCATAATTTTCTGGGAACAACATTATAATCTTTTCGGATTTCCATCAGATCCTATTGCTAGTCGAGCATTCGGAGCTGCATTAGCAGGTTTTGCGGCAAGTTCTTTATTAGCATGGCGAGAAACTCAGTGGATAAGAGTTAAAATAGTTGTCCAAGTAGAACTTGCTTGGCTCTCAGTTGGAATCGTCGTAATGATTCTAAGTCTTATTTTCGATAACCCATCAGGTATTTTATTCCTTTACCTTACAATTTTTATCGTATTTCTCGGAGTGTTTATCTGGTTTTATTATCAGCAAGAAAAATAAATAGTAATTAAAAATTAAAAATTCTACTTTTTTTTACATTTTTTAAAGGAAATCGAAAATCATTTTTATCAGAAGAAAGAAAAAAAGAAATGGATTTTTTATAGCTATTTTTATTTTTTTCTAAGCATATAAACTCCATTCTCAAAAAACCAAAATAGATTTGCAAAGAGAAATAACCATTCTGCGAAACTTTCTGCTTCAGGTGCTATACCACGGTTTACACGATTCAATATCAATAATACTAAATATAGTAAAAAGAAAAGAGCTACTATAAAGTTGAATATTGCCTGCGAATTTTTAAATTTTGGAGATTTCCATTCTAGATATGTATAAAAAAGTAAGTATAGAATTCCTGTCATGAAGAAGAGTAACTCAAAAATTAAATGTATAATATAAACTGTTTCTGAGTTGAATATTGCCATACCCATAATCCCTATGGCTGAAAGAACGCCAAGAATACATCCAATCCATGTCCAACTGGGTTTTATTTCCTTTTCTTGTAAATATTGAGTAAATCCTAACAAGAAAAGAATTATAAAGATCGCTGTAATAAACCAAAAAACATTGAAAAATATATGAAGAGAATTTAAAGATGTTCCTAAATAGCTTATGTGAGTAGCAAAAAAGCTGAAATCAGGGTGTACAATTATTGCTGGTATGAGCCCAACGAAAAAAACTATTAAACCTATAAATGCGAAATAGCTTGCATGAATTTTTTCAAATATTTTATCAATTTTTCCCATGAAATTACACTTTTAATTGTATTTTAATTTAATTTAAAATCATATTTTATTAAAGATTTATTTATAGATTTTTCAACTTTGACCAAATAGGATAAGATGAGAGGTTTTTAATATTTACAAAGATTTATAAAAATTCATTTACTAAAGCTTTTCTAAATTCCGGATCTTTTTTATTGAATGGGATATCCTCATTTCCATTATAGATATCTGGTGATTTTTTGCCTCTGAAAAATTGAGAAAAAGGGATGATAATATCTGCAATATCTAAATTGTAAGAACAATAACCATTAAGTAAAATATTTTTAATAATTTTTGAATACAGGTTTATTCACCTATTTTTATTATTTTATATTAGAATTATTATTTAAAATCAAAGACCCGACATAATTAGTGATGACATTAAACAGTCAATTAAGCATTTTAAATAAAAAGAATTTTAAAAAACAAGAAATATTTTAAAACAATTTCCCTTTAGCAACCATAATTACTCTACCACCAACTGCAACATAATATTTTCCTTCTTTTTTTTCCGCTCTTAATAATAATAAAGATTTTCTTCCAATTTCATAACCTTGTTCTACTCTTACATTTATACTATTTTTATTGAAATAGTCATGTTTAACTAAATATGCTGCTAAACAACCATTTGCAGAACCCGTTGCTGGATCTTCTGGGACTCCTAGATAATCCGCAAAGAACCTTACATTCAAATCATTTTCTTGATTATAAGTTTCTGGACAAAATATCAGTATTGACTTTGCTTGTGTACTTTTAATCAGTTCATAATATTTCTTTTTATTAATATTAGCTTTTTGTACGGCAGCTAAAGATTTCAATGGTACAATTATCGTTGGCACTCCAGTAGATACTTCCTGGATTTTAAAACGATCATCAATATCATTTTCGTTGAGATTTATGATTTTTGCTAATAGGTCAGGTGAAAAAAATCCATGAAAAGTAGGTTCCTTATGCTCCATCCAAATTTCAGATAAGAAATTACCTTGGTATTTAAATAGTATCGCAATTTGCCCTATTTTTAAATTTAATAGTATCGTCTTTACCTTTTTTTTGATGAATTCTTCACGAAAAATAAAAGCGGTACCTATAGTCGGATGGCCTGCAAAAGGTATTTCCACCTCAGGAGTAAAAATACGAATACTAAAGTCTTCAACTGAAGTTATAAAAACTGTTTCTGAGTAATTCATTTCTTTAGCAATTTTTTGCATTTCTTCCGGTGGGATTTTGTCATTACCAACTACAACGGCAAGTTGGTTACCCTCATATTTATTTTCAGCAAATACGTCAACAATATAAAATGTTAAACCATCCAATTGACCTTCTTTCATAGTTCAATCCCAATGATTTTGGATTTATTTTAATGTGAATTTTCATTTAAATTTTCTAAGACTCAATTTGTAAGTAGGCTACTTTTTAAAATAAAGTTTATTAAAAATCATTTTATTGTATAGAATTTATATTTACATGGTAATGAAATGAATTCTGAGGAAGATCATGAATCCCGCTTAAAAGTGCTAATGGGAAAGAAATTTACGATAAGAGAATTAGGTGGAGCATTTGGTGATTGGGGCACTATAATTCCATTTATTATAGGATATGTGTCAATTGTGAGATTAAATCCAGCAGGTATTTTCTTAACCCTTGGAATAACAAATATATTCTTAGGTGTAAGATATAATCTACCTTTGCCTGTCCAGCCGCAAAAAACAATTGGTACAATCGCACTCTCTCAAGAATGGACCCCAAATCTTGTAATTTCGACAGGATTAGGAACTGGCATTATTTGGACAATATTAGGATTAACGAAAACTCTGAATAGAATCGTTAAAAAAATTCCAATAATTACAGTAAGGGGCATTCAATTAGGTTTGGGATTAATTCTTGGTTGGACTGCAATTACATTGATTTTTTATAATAATTTACTAGGAATTTTACTCGGAATTATTTCAATCTCAATTATAGTTGCTCTAATTAATAGTAAGAAACTTCCATCTGCTCTTATCTTAATGTTATTGGGAATTATTATACTTATTTTTACAAATAGGTTAACTTTATCTAATATTCGATTTTCATTGCCTACATTTGAATTTAATATCCCTCAATGGAATAATATCTTATTAGGTATGGTTCTAGCCGGCATAGCACAACTTTTTTTAACTTTAACAAATGTTATGATTGCTACTATTAGTTTGATAAAGGATTTATTCCCTGAAAACGAAAGTGAAATCTCTGCTAACTCATTAGCAGCAAATATGGGAATTATGAATATAATCAATCCATTTTTAGGAGGGATGCCTTTATGTCATGGATCAGGCGGTTTGGCAGCACAATATGCTTTTGGAGCTCGCACAGGAGGTTCTATGATTTTAGAAGGCATTCTGGAAATATTTTTAGGTTTATTTTTTTCTGAAACTCTTTTTTTAATATTTACAGAATTTCCTCAAGCAATTTTTGGGGCAATGCTTTTATATACCTCTTATTTACTTGTAAGAATATCATTTAAAGATTACAAGTTGAAATCTTTACCGATAATTATAGCTTCTGGCATGATTTGTATTATTTTTCATATAATTTTTCAGAATTCGTTAATTGGGTCTTTTAGTATAACTCTAGGATTTTTTGTAGGTTTAATTTTGTATCTTATTTTTTCTAAAAGAATAAATTAGGCTTATGTTTAACTTGAAAAAATTTTTAAAATCTCAGCAAGGCAGAATTTCAATAAGAAAATTATTTAAGTTTACTTTGATAACCTTATTAAAATTAATAGATTTCTATAGAAAAATCCCCTAATATGTGTTAAGCAAAAATATGAGATTCAAAGTTTTACAAAAGAAAAATGTAAAATTGTTATTTGTAGTTATCATTATCGCTTCAGTATCCATTGGAATGACAATTTTTCTCTTATATAGGCAGAGCTCTAAAGAAATTTATGATTTCTATGAAATCTCTAGCCAGAAAATAGAAATATCTGAAATTGAAATTAACAACC
>JBHLPZ010000213.1:0-5234 GCA_048885325.1 Candidatus Odinarchaeota archaeon | reverse complement strand
ATCCTTGGAGCGATTAAGGTTTCAATTATCGGGGTAGGTGGAGTTGGTAAAACAACACTTTTACACCTTATATGTGGGAAGGACATTGACTTAGAATACGTTCCAACTATAATGGTAGATATTACTTCTTATGATGGATTTGATGATATTCATCGCTCTATCGCATTCTGGGATTTTGCAGGGCAGAGTAATTTTCGATCGTTATGGAAAAGCCTTCTTGACAGTACGGATGTGGCCCTTCTAGTTTTAGATTCTAGTTTTGAAAATGTTAGCCATAGTAAAGATATAATAAGGGATATTTTGGATAAATTTTATAAAGATACTTTAGTCATAGGTATAGCGAATAAGCAGGATTTACCTAATCGATTAACTCCTAAATTTTGTGAGAGAATACTTTCTGAAGCTGACAGGCATCCCCCGATTAAGGTTCATGGGATGATTGCTATCAATCCTGTATATAGAGAAAAAATACATGCAATTTTAAGGGAAGCTGTAAATAAAATTTATCCCTCAAGCTAAAAATCTATTAGATATTAGACTTGGATTCTCTAATATAAAAATTTTACTTGTTCAACAAGAAATCCATAAAAAATTTAATATTTTAAATACTCTTCGATATTAACATATTACTTGGAAGGTCACGAAATTGCTTAAATTTGAAATTGAAGACATTGAAATTGAAACCTATGGGGATTTTAGTATTTTAAAATTACCAGAATTAAGTGAGGAAGAAAAAAATTTAATTGATCCACTTGTTGCTCCAACATCTGGCTTAAGAATTCAAATTTTAGATATAGCAGAAGAAAATGGTAGTAAAAGGTACGTTTTAACTAGGCATAAACTATTTCTGTTTCTAAGAGTATTTAAAGCAATTAGTCAAGTTTTTAAAGAGATGAAAAAAGCTCAAAATTTAAAAATCTTGATTGTCACGGATAATCGCCCAAGTAGAAATATTTTGTTAGAATATACTTCTCAAATTTTTGCATATGACGGATATGAGATATTTTATCAAAAAGATGATCCTAAAGAATCGAGATTATCATCCCCTTATGGTGCTGCCTCGGTTTCATTAATAGAAGACATTAATTTAATAATAGTTTTAACTGCATCTCATAATGATTTATCGTGGAATGGAATTAAGTTTTATATAGATTATCCAATTCCAATATCAGGTGATTTATTCAAGGAAATTTCAAAGAGGGCATTAAAAATTAATGAAATTTATCTTAAATCAGAGTACAGTCCTAAACATATTGATGCTGAACAACTTAACAATGATTATACAATCAAACTCCTATCAAGAATTTTAGAGATAAAAAGTTTAAAAGGTAAGAATATAGTAATTTGGCCATATTTGGGTAAGGCCAGAGGGATTGTTAACCTGTTTAAACAATTTGGAGCAAATGTAACATTAATAGAAGAAGAAATTAATCCACCTAATCCACTCAATGAAGTTCGCGAATTAAAGCTACAACAAATAATGAATCAAGTCAATTCAAATTTAGCGTTGTTATTAGATGCTGATAGAGATAGAATCGCACTGTATGTTAAGCAAAATAGAAACTTTTTCTTTTATATCCCAAATGAGATTTACTCAGCAATGCATAATATATTAGCAAAGGAGTATAATAAAAAAATTATAAATGTTCGTACTATTCCAAGTGATTTAAGAGGAGATGGAACCAGCTTTTTAAATATCTTAACTGGCGTTGGATATAAACATCTAGGAATTATTTTGTATTTTCTTACAGGAATAGAAGTAGATCAATCAAAAATCGATACCGCAATTCTTTATTTCGAAGATGAGAATAAAAATTTAATAAAAATTAATAATCCAACCCCTCTTAAGCAACAAATCATTCACTTGATGGAAACTCAAAATATAGAAAAAGAATCTTTTTTAATGGTATATTGGGAAGAAAGTGGAGGGCATACTATTAATATTTTAAATGTTTCTAAAAATAATAAGATTGGTGAATACAATTTTACTACGGATTTTGCTATTATAGCAGATAAGTATCCTGTTCCAGCTTTGGTGTTAATAGCAGAACTCATATGTCGGGGCTATGTCATTTCTGAAGCAATTGATTGGTCAATAAAAGGAATTAACCGGACAATTCATGCTATTGATGAAGAAAAAATCAAAATTATGAATAATTTTGAAAGGCACGATGGAAAAACAATTACAATTGAAGGAAAAGATTATAATGTACAAGCTTTATCTGATAATAACCATCAAATTGATATATATCAGCTTAAAAGTAATGATTCTACTCTCTATTTCAGACCTAGCGGTACAGGACCAGATGTACGATTCTATATTTTTGCTAAAAAAGAAACTCATTTAGATGAAATTAAAAGAGTTCAAAATTTTATAAAGGAGAATTATATTTAGCTATAAAAATCTAAATGTTAACTCTTTGAATTCTTTACTTTTTATTTAAACTTTAATTGCGATAAATAATTTAGACTAATTAATATAAATTCTTTCAAAATCACTATTTTTAGTTAAAGTTGACGAAAATGAAAATGCAAGAGAAAATAATTGATGATAAAATCCATGAAAAAATGACATTGGAGAACGTATTTAAAATTTTCAACGATAATGTCTTTCCAATGTTAAATGAAGAAGAACGTGAATATTGCGAAGAATTGCAACAATTCTGTATAGATTTAGAACCAAAAATTGATAAATCAAAAGATGTTTATGTACTTTTTCCCGAACTTGGTAAAAGAGGTTATATGCAGAGGATTAATGAATGGAATGATTTTAAACCATATGGAATGAAAAAAGAAATCTTACTTGGTACTCACATTTCATTTTTAGACCCTCAATTAGAATTAGGACGAGTCGCTAGCGGAATTCTCTGCGCAAACCCAACTTTCCATTACTATCATCATGGAGGTACTGGAGATATTATTTATAAAGTACGAGATGAATTACTCTCTGGACAAAAAGTTGGATGTATTGGAATTACCGAACCTCAAAGAGGATCTGATGCGGTTAATTTAACAACTGTGTGTACGAAAACCGATGATGGAGTTATTTTCAATGGAGAGAAATGTTTCACTACAAATGGACCTAAAGCAGATTATTTTTGTTGTTATGGTGTTTATGACACCGGGCAACCAAGAGATACAATGGTTCAAGGTATGATAGCACGCGAATTTGGAGTAAAAACTGAGAGGTTAAAAATTAATTCAGTTCCAAGAGTTCATATTGCGCATACCTTCCTTGATAATGTTAAAGTTCCAAAAGACTATATCCTTGCCGATGAAGGACTTGGATATGTACGTCTTTTCGAAGGATTAGTTCCCGAACGCTTAAGTATAATGGGGTCTGGCATTGGGATATGTTGGGCAGGATTAATTAACGGCATCATTTATACTAACTTAAGAGAACAATTTGGCAAACCGGTAATTAGATATCAAGGAGTAGGATATGGCTTAGCAGATTTATTAACTAAAGCTACAGCAGCGACATCATTAGCTTTACAAGCTGCCACAATCTATGATGAGAAAATCCTATTTGCTAAACAACCTTCAAAAGAAGCAGAAAAATGGGTTGCTTCAATTTCATCTCAAGGAAAGTATTATGTGGCCAAACTTACACACGAAATCTGCTATGAAGTTCAGCAACACATGGGTGGCGTAAGTGTTACAGATAATACACTTGTAGATGAATTAACAGATGTAAGTAAAATAGAAGAAGTTATTGGTGGTGCAAGAAATATACAATTACTTTTAATTCAATCCCAGATTCAAAGATTCTTAAGACTTTTATAGTTTACATTTTAAGAAAATCTACAATATTATCTTTTTTTATTTTTTACCTTTTTATGAAAAATTATTGAAATTGATAACATTACAAATATTAACATCCACAATTCATACCCTGGAATTACTTCGGGCTGAGGAACATTATTATTAATATTTTTAATTATTATGATTTCTTCATAGGCAACATTTCCTGCTTTATCTGAAATGTAAAAGTCAAGTAAGACTGATCCATTAGATAAAACACTCCATGCTGCTTGATTAATTGTACCATTAATAGTAAAGGAATAATTATGTAATCCATTATCAAGAGTATACCACATCTCATCAATATATTTTTCTTTTACCGAAACAATAAAGTTTGGAGCTGTATTTCCGAAAATGGAGTTATTAGATGGTGATAAAATATTAATCTCAGGAGCGTCATTGTCTACAATGGGAAGATAATCTTGCACCAAGGGAGAGCTACTTATAATATGAGGAGTATCACCAATACCATCTCCATTTACGTCAATCCCAGTATAATTATCCCAATAATTTCCGATTTCAGAATTATTCCATCTATTATTTAAACCATTATCATCAATATGGACACCATTATCCCTGAAGAAATTAAGAAAGATTGTGTTATTATTACTTCCACCTCCCAAATATAACCCAGTATCAATATTTCCAGAAATTACATTTTCAGAAATGTTGCTAAAGCTGTTTACCAAAAAAGCACCAAATACATTATTTTCAATATTATTATCTAAGATTGTATTATTTTCGCAGAAAAAGCGTATATCAAGCCCTCTATACCCATTATTTTTAATATTATTTCTAATTATAATGTTATTATGACCACCAATAGCTATTCCATCCATATAGTTTTCATTTACGTCATTTTCTAGAATAATTGAGTTAGTAAGACCACCCTCAATACCATCATGATTTTCATTGATAATATTTCCAATGATTGAAATTTTATCACAATTAGAGAGTTCTATACCCCACATATTATTACTGGATAAATTATTATAATTAATCTCCATATTATTACATTCAAATAAAGAAATTGAAACTGAACCGTCAGAGAGATCTAGGTTAGAAATAATAGAGTAATTACAATTAAAAAGCATAATTTGACCTGCATTTAAGAAATCATCATTATTCAAACCGGTGGAATTTGCATAAAAGTATAAATGTCCATCGTTCACAAAATTTGTAGTGTCAATGTTATTAGAAAAAAATTGGGAGTAATGTGAATAAAAACCACATCCTCTCATTAAATTTCCCATGAAATTATTTTCATAACATGGTCCTTCTAAAAAAATTCCAGGAGCTTCATTGTTAATTAAAATATTATCCAAAATCGAATTGTTATCACAAAAGGCAATAAAGTAAATGCCATAACGATTATTGTTAATGAAATTTTCCTTAATAGTATTATTCTCCAAATGCTTTTCACCAAAGCT
>JBHLPZ010000212.1:0-5245 GCA_048885325.1 Candidatus Odinarchaeota archaeon | reverse complement strand
AAAAAAATCTCTTAAAAAATTTCTTTCTAATTATTTGGAATAAATTTAATTAATATCATTCTTTCAATGATTTAATTGTATAATTATTTATGAATATAGTAAAATGTCTCAGAATTTTAAAGAAAAAATTGACATCGTTAATAAAAAATTTAAAGACTTCACTAATTTTATTGAATTGGAGGATTTTAGGTCCTATCTTTTATTTACACTCACAAGTCAAGTCCCAATGGATTTAATGGCTCAACTTGGATTTGGGGGAAGTAAAGAAATAATTAATTTACCTTACAGTCCAGAATATAAGGTATACTTCCAAAAGATAAATCTACTTTCTGCTGGTGTAATGATAATATACTGTAAAAATGATCCTATATCTGATAAATATCTCTTAGAAAAAGACCATGAAACGTTTAAAAAGTATCTAAATTCCAATGAGATTGCTCTAGCATTTAGGGGAAAAGAAAAATTCCACTTTCCTTTAATTAGTGATTGTAGTGCATTAGATAATTCCAAATTGACAATAAAAGTTGATGATCTTTTCCATTCTATGGAATCTTTTATCTCTTATTTACAACCTAATGTTGTTTTTGTTATTTATGGAAAAAATAAATCTGATCCGGATTTAATCTTTACATTCAATATGATGCCTCAATTGCCAGGAAGATTGGATGAAAATGTTTTAAAAATCGATGTTTACTTGGATTATGACCAAAAAGTAAGAGGCATTACATATATCAAGCGAGAAGAAGATTATACTCTTAAATTTCTAAAAGATATTAAAGATGTTAGTCATTCAGAATTATATAAATCAGCATACTCTTTAGTTTCGCATATAAAATCATTTAATAAACTCTATTAAATAAAAAATTTTTAGATATTTTTGTATGAACTGTAATACAAATTATTCGTTAAAAATTAAGCCATTAACACCATTAAAGGATTAATAGAACTGATTTATATATAATCCGAAAAGTTATATTTATTAACAAACCAATACAATGTAAAATTTCTTTTTTTGACTTATTAAGGGTTGATAAAAATGAAGATAATCACAATAAATCTACCTGAAAAGTATTTAGCTGCAATTAAAACCTTAAATGAATTGGGTGTATATCCCTCAAGAAGTGAAGCAATTAGGATTGCTTTAAGAGACTTCTTGGAAGATGAATTGAAAATGTATGATGATTTAGACGATACTTGTTTTAAAGTGCTTTTAAAAAGTAGTTTAAATAATAAGAGATAAAAAATTTTTATTTTTTTAGTTTTTATTTTTAATCAACATCAATTTCAGTTTTGCATTTATTACAACGTTTCGCTCCTCTAAACAATGGATTTCCACAATTTGGACAATGATACCTTTTCTCTTCCTCTTCTACAAACTTTTCAGTGCCATGTTTTCTCCAAAATGGTATGGTACGCATCATTACTTTCTTGGCAACAGGGATTGGAAAATTATTGATAAATTTACATGGAAACTCATCGCATTGATGGCATCCATCAATACTTTTTTCGCTACAACATTTTTTAATAGGACATGCTTTACATACTGGAAAAACAATTCCATCAGATAAACATCCTGTACAAGCTATTTCATCCACGGTTTTTGCGAAAGCCTTATAAACAGGAAATAATACTTGTTTAAATTTCATATTATTATCTCTATGTGCGATATAAATTGAACAAACACCACAGTATAATCCACATGGAGCTAAAAGCTCTTGTTTTACTTCAACCATAGATATTTTTCATACTCCTAAATATTTATCTTTAATTATTTTCATTGTAATTGATACTTCCCGTTTATTTTATATAAAATTTTCTGGGATATTCCTAAAAAAGATTTAAATTTAGAAATTAATTCAAGGGACTTTAAATAAGAAAATAAATAAAATAAAAAAAAAGTATATAGAATAGAGGAAAGGTGGTTTAGGTGTGGTCACTCGAGAAGCCATTCATAAACTTTTTCCTCATTTTTCTATATTTAAATTTTGAATTTTCACTCTTTACCTGAAAAAACTTTAAAGTTCTTAATTTTAACCTATTTCATATAATTCAATTGTCTCATATGGCCAGATTTCTTCTCCCTCTGGTGTTAAATAGCCCTCTTGATGAAGATATACTACACCAGTTTCCCCTGGGGTAAAACCAAAAGTACTAGCACAGTCCGTAAATGTTCCAGAACCAAAACCAATACAGAATGTCGATAGCCATTCGCCCATTTCACCAAATACTATATCATTCATAAAATCTGGTATTTCATCACCGGGATGAGGCAGGATAAATTGTACTTTATACATACAATAATATTTTGTATCTTCAAGAATGACTTCCCATATACCGTCAGCTTGTACGCCAAAAACCGTAATAGAGCATCTTTGCGCAAATATTATTACTGTAAGTTCAGCACTTCCATCATCTAATACTTTTTCACGTATATAGCCAGTATATTGATCAGGACTCGTTATTGTAGGTATTACTGCGTAAATTGGAAGAATATCCCAATTAGAGGTAAGACCATAAATCACACGAGGATTATTTAATGTCCAATGGGTTAAATCCCTATAGGTTACTTCTCTTCGATGCCCCCATGCGTGTACTACTGAGGGGAAGCTTAAAAATATGAGCCCTAAAGCTAGAAATCCATATAATATCTTTTTCGATTTAGTTTTATTCATTTTTCCTCAAACTCTAATTTTTTCTTAAATTTCTTTATTTTTTGTTTTTTATTTTTTATAGTATTATAGCATAAAATCGTGCCATAATATTATAAAGATCAGAACGTTTCATATTTAAATTTTTTGATCAAATTTTTATATATTAGAAATCTATATATAATATAAGATTAAAAATAATAACGTTTTATAAATATTAAATTGAATCTTATTGACTATAAAAAACAAAAAAATGACATTTAAGGGAATAATTAAGATTTAAGTAATAGACTAATATTTAATTTTGAAAGGGGTATGAAAAGTACATTGAATACGAAAAATCGTAATATTCTTAAAGAGGAGTGGGATCAATTAATAGCTAAACATAAATTACGATTCGAAATTTGGGCTATCCTTGAACTCCATAACGAATTGAATGTTACTCAAATCACTCACTATGTAGAACAAAGCAAAACAACTGTTGCTAGACATCTAAAGTTAATGGAAAAAGACGGACTTCTCATCTCAAGAATAGCTAAACAAGTTGTGAAAGGAAGAATACCACCAAAGATATATCGAATTAATCCTAAATATAAAGAGCAGTTATTAGAATTAGAAGAGATGTCTCTTTCAGAAGATCCTCAGAAACTTCAGCAGTTTTACAAATGGGAGATTACAAATTACCGAAAAATGAGTTATAATATAAAAAAATTGTTAGATTATTTAGATCCGTTATTAAATCTTCTTGAGGACCAGTTAGGCGATATTAAAAAGGCTAAAAATACCTATGATGAATTCTTGTCATATATCGACGAACCAGTTTTTCTCTATTTTGATAAGAAACGGTCTCGAAAACTTATAGATTTACGTACAGAATATGTGTTCAAATTGCATAAACTCGCTATGGAAGAAGAGTTAAATACTGAAGAAGCTTTTGTGTATTTTGATATCTCTTTACCACTTGCTGCTCTATTTGAATTAAAAAAAATATTAAAACAAAAACAAAAATAATTTAGGAATTCAATTAAAGATTACTGAAGGTTCAAATTCATGTTATATTCCAACAAAAATGAAGTATCTCAGGCAAAGCAGCTTAAGAGTGAGGGTAAATTCCCAGAAGCCCTAGAAATTATAAATAATCTTGAGGATAAAAAAGGTCTTACACTTCAAGATCAATTCGAAATTCATCATCTTAAAGGTTCTCTCCTTACTGAACTTGGATATATGAATAAGGCTCTTTATTATGCTGAATTAGCTTATAAAGAAAGTCAACAATTAAAAAATAAATTTCAAACGATTGATGCGCTCCTTACAAAGAGTCATATATTAGTGATGAATGATAAGCAAAATGAAGCACTAAAGATTATTAATAAAACCGAACGAATATTAAAGACAATCAATCAAGCATCATCAATGGAATTTAAAGAAAAGAAAGCGTATATAGCGTTTAATAAATGCGGTTGTTATTTTAATTTGGGTGAATTAAATCGTTCTTTAAATTATGCTAATGAAGTCTTAACTATTGCTAAAGAAATTAAAAATAAAAGGCTTATAATGCTTGCTACAAAGCTCCTTCTTTTTAACTATAGTCTTAAAGGTGATTTAGGTCGTAATCTCGAATATATTGAACGTTATTTAAGTCTCGCGGAGGAATTAAACGATAAACAAGAAATTATCGGCGCTCTTAACAGTATGGGAGGATTTTTCATTGAAAAAAGAGATTTTGATAAAGCTTTGGGTTATTTAAAGCGAAGTTTATTATTATGTGATGAAATTAAAAGTTTTAAAACGGTAGTAGTTCTTTCCTCTCTTTTTGAAGTGTATCTCAATATGTACTCTCTTGAAAAAGCTCAGCAATGCTTAGACCGTATGAAACAATTTGGAGATCAAGCAGAATTTAAACCTTGGTCTAATTTTTACGGTCTTTGTAACGCAATGATTTTGAAAAGAAAGCCTCAAAGGATGAACCGTTTAAAAGCAAAGGAGATATTAAAGCAAATTATTGATGAAGAACATCCATTTTCTGATATTTATTACTCTGCTCTGATAGAACTATGTGATCTCTATTTAACAGAATTACGCGAAACAAACGATTTAAAAGTAGTAGATGAGGTCCTACCTTATATTACTCAATTAAAGGATATTGCAAAAAATCAACAATCTTTTTGGCTGCTTGTTGAAGTGCTTTCATTACAAGCGAAGTTGAAACTAATAACCTTTGAATTTAAGGAAGCCCAAATATTATTAAAACAAGCTCTGGATACTGCTGAAAAAAATGGCCTGAACCGATTAGCTAAACGAATAACAAATGAACAAGATGAACTTTCTAAAAATTTTATCAGATGGGAAAAAATGAAAGTATCGGGATCAAATATATCAGAACGTATGGATTTAGCCCGTATAGATGATCAAGTCAAACTTCTACTCCGGAAGCGCATGTATTTAAAGAAAATCACTGATCAAGCCTGATCAATGATAAAATAGTATATTTCATAGAAAATTTAAAAATTTATCTAAAGATATTTTAGCCCCAATTTTGGGAGGAATTTCAACCGCTTGTTTTACTTCGTTATATGAATATCCTTTATTATATAAAT
>JBHLPZ010000211.1:0-5285 GCA_048885325.1 Candidatus Odinarchaeota archaeon | reverse complement strand
TCCACTGGAGATGTTTATCTTTTAGATGATGAAAAAACTATATATGTTTGGATAGGGAGCAAATGTTCTGTTGATGAGAAAACTTCAGGTGCAGCTCAAGCACGAAACCTAGATCAGATGAGAGGAGGGGCTGCTAAGATTATTACTGTTGACGAAGGAATGGAATCCAGAGATTTCCTTAATTTAGTTAATTCACTGGGGGCAATGAAAGTTGTTGAAAAAAATGTAGCAAAAACTCTCTTAAAGGATGTAGTAACTGGTGATTGGGCAGGTTTTACTGAACATATTAATGTATTATATCGAGTATCCTCAGAAGAATTTGAAGGAATAAATGCGATGAAAATGGTTCAAGTTCCATTCAATAAGGATGCATTAGATTCAGAAGATTGTTTTGTAGCTGACTTAGGAAATAAGGTATATATCTGGCAGGGTACTGAATGCAACGTTAAGGAAAAGGTAAAGGCAGGTCAATGGGCAAGACAAATCGATGCCGATCGCTCAGGACTCCAAGATGAAACTATTTTTGAGGAAGGTGATGATGCTGAATTTTATGCCGCATTAGAACGAGGAGAACATTATAAAGAATCAGATGCTGTACAATTAAGAGCAGAATCTGAATTAGAGCCAGAAACCGAAGCTGATATAGAAGCTAAAACTATAATGCCAGAATTAAAGGCAGAAGTAAAAACGGTAACCCCCGCGGAAATAAAGGCAGATATAACTAAATTAAAAGCTTCTAGTCCTTCTGGTGCTGCACCAGGGATTCCGGGTTCAGCAGATGATTTATTAACAATTGAGAAAACAGAAGGGCGCCGAAAGTGTCCTAAATGTGGCAATGAAGACAAGATGTTGATTCACGAGAGTATTGATAAAGGAAATATAATTTTGGATTATCCCAGGATGTATGGTAAAAAATACCATTGCGGGCAATGCGGAATAGAGTGGCGTGAGAAATAGATTTATTTAATATAATTTTATTTTAATCTTTTTTTATTTTTAACAAATCTTAAATAAGATTATGTAACATATCAAATCAGAAAATTTTAAGGCTTTTTAAGATCTCTACGCATCAATTTAATTTTTTTCTTTAAATCAACTATCTCATTATCTTTCTTTTCTAATTCAGATTCTAACTTTAATTTTGAATCCTTTACTTTTTGCATTTCTCCTAAAATCCTATCTTCAATCTGTTCAGCTTCATAGAGTTTATTTTTAATAGTTTCTTCTTGTTTCTTTAATTCTTTGATTTCATTGTTTTGATCATCAATTATATTACGTAAATTAGCCATTTCCAATTCAAGTTTTCCTTGTATATTGCCAGATTTTTCTTGGGATTCCTCTAACTGTTTCTCAATTCGATTCATAAATTCTTCATTTGTTTTATTTTTCTGAGTTAACTTTTCAACTTCTAATACCAATTCTTTTATTCTTTCTTCTTTTTTCTCTAGATCTTTTTTTAATAAACTGAAGGTTTCTACCTGTTGCTGCAACTCTTTAATTATTTTATTATTGGATTCCATTGAATTTTGCATTTCAAAGATATCTTTTTCTTTTTCAGTTATAATTTCATCTTTTTTTTCAACTAATAGTTGAATTTTTTCAAATTTGGATTTTTGAACTGTATCTTTCTCCAAATATTGGATCTGTTCCATTAATTCATTGATTTTACTATCTTTTTCTTTTAATCTCTCGACTAAACCTTGATTTGCAGTTTGTTCAGACCTTAATTGATCCATTTCATTTGTTAAGGATTTAATTTTTTGAGTTTGGTCTTGGATGATATTATTCAATTTATCTACTTCATTTTTTTGATTTTGTACAATTTGGATTTTTTCATTATTCGAAAACTCTAATTCTTCAATTTGTTGTTTCTGGGTTTCATACTGTTTTTGGAGCTCTAAAATTTGTTTATCTTTACTTTCTATAAGTTGACTCATTTCTATATTGCTTTTAGATGATTGGGATAGCGCTTCCGCTTTTGATTCTAATTCTTTAATATTGTCATCCTTTTGTACAATAGTTTGAAGTAGATTTTCAATAGTGTTATTATTTTGGTCAGCCATTTGCTGAAACCTTTCTTTTTCTTGAAATAAGAATTCATACTCTTTCTTACTCTTTTCCAATTCTTCTGATAACTTTATTATTTGATCATTTAGTTTTTTATTTTGCTCAATAAAATAATCTAACTGTTCCTTGAGATTACTTTCCTCTGAAATGGGTTTTTCGCCTTCTTCTCGTTCCTCAACCCATCCTAAACTTGAAAGAGCCTCTGTGATTGAATTATCTTCCTCTTTTTGAGGTTCACGTTCATCTGGCATAATATAAAAAACAATTTTTAGTCTATTAAATTTTTCTACTCATTATAAATATTTAATAATACTATATACGAAATTCACAGAGTAGTTTAAAGCTAATTCTATTATCTTTTAAAGAGTATGGCTTTTGAGTTATGGCTTTTCTAAAATTTATGCAAAATTAGAAGTGGAAATAATTTATATTAAGATAAATAATCACGTGTAAAAACATATTTTCTATCAAGAAAAAATTTCGTAAAATAACCAATAGCAAGAGCTATAATGGAACTTACTTCTAACGGAGTTTTTAAAAAATTAGTAAAAAGGAATTGTATTCCAACATTTTCGATAGTAGTTAAAATTGCAAAGAAAAAATATTTCATAAATTCTTTTGAGGTATCCTTCAGCTTACTACCACTTCTTTTAAAAACGATATATTTATCCAAGAAGAATTTAATAAGATAGGTAATTCCTACAGCAAGAATTGAACCAATTAGTTCAGGCATATTATAAGGATTAGTTGAGCAGTAAACTGCATGAATAAATGCATTAGATCCAAAATTTCCGCATATTAATGGTAAAAACAAGAGTTGATTAGTTTTCTGTATAAGATAATTTAAAATGATCATACACGCAGCAAAAAGAAAATATAAAATCATTTGTCTTCTTAAATTATTTTCACTTACCACTTTTCTAACCTTTTGACCTTTATATTTTTGAACCGCAATAGGGACAGAATCTTAAATTTTCTTCAGAGATTTTGTTGTTACACATTGGACACTTTGTTAATACTTTTTGATTTTTTTCATCACTTAATTTCATATTTACTGTACTCGAATTTTCATAAGGTTGGGATTCTCCATCAGAATGTTCTTCGGATCTCCTTTTTAACCCACAAGAAAGAGGTAAAATAATAAAAAATGGAAAAGTAGGGAAAAAAACCCCGAAAAATAAACTAAGGATAAGTAAAATTATCGATACTATTATGGTCCCAATAAATATTAAGGTATAATATTTCATAGCCTATGTATTTTCATTTATTTATGATTCGCAATTATGTTTTATTTTTTATGCGATCTTTCCAAGAATCAAGCTTTTCAGTTTCCTCACTTCCTGATGATGCCGGGGCAGAAATTTGAAAACCGCTTGCTGTTTCTTGAGATGTAGGTGATAAAACTTCCAAAATTTCCCTTGAAATCTTACTCCTTGGATCAACTTTTCCGGTTAATTTTCTATATAATTTCTTTACGCCCCATAAAAGAAGAGAAAACCCAATAGAAAACAAAAAATAAACAGCAATCCAGCCATCCCCAAGAAGTGGGACGACAAATGGTAAAATTCCTGAAGCATAATTCATATAAATGACTCCTATTAGAGCAAAAATTCCAAGAAATACAACACATCTAATACATGATGGGATAAGCTGTTTTTTCATCATCTGTTTCATTAAAGCAGTTGATTCTTGTTGCATTGCAAACATTTCCTGAGCATTTCCTGTAGCTTGGGCTATTCGCATACGTTGTTGTATGTTTAGTGCTTTATCTCTTAATTCTCTGGCAGTCTGAAGATTTATTCCTAAAAATTTATTTAAAATTGAACCTAAAGCTACCATTCCTATAGAAATAAACATTATTTGAAGTATTATGCTTACATTAGTCAAATGTCCATCACTCAATTGTTCTTTTACTTTAAAATCTTCTCTTACTTTAAAATTTTCTCAAATTTTCTTTTGATTTGCAGGAATTTTTCTAATTTAAAATTCATTTAGATAATGATTAGTTCATTATAAATTCCCATATAAATAACCTTGAATATATTTAGAATAGAGGGCCTTCCACTTAACTGGTAAGCTAGCTACGATAGCACAGCCAAAATAACATCCATTACAGAATTCAAAATCATCTCGACATTGCATAATGTCTCTTACCTCTTTCAAATTATAGATTAGTGATAAAGGGTACTTTAATGCATTAAAACTTATTAAAGGATGAATTTTGCATGGATAATCTATGAAACCATCCCATCTAACAAACAGATATGCTTCTGAAACATGGCAACGTAAAAATCGTTGATTATAGGTTGGATATCCACCAAAACCTCCTTTTTCTATAACAGAAATACTAAATGGGTCGGTTAAAATGTTTTTATATCTTTTTCTCAAGGAGCGAATTAAGTTAGCCCATAATGAAATATTAGGCAATATTGCTCCAATATTTTCTATAAAATATTTTTTATTATGAAATTCTCGAACAATATCCTCGCACGGATATAACTCTATAGGCACGTTATATCTCTCTGCTAATTCACATATTTTTTCAAGTAAATGGATATTATCTTTCATTACTACAGTATTTATTATGACTTTTATATCTCTTTTCTTCGCAATGTTTATTGTTTCAATAGCTTTATCAAATACTTTAATTCCTCTTTTTTTATTATGTAATTTTGCTTGTGGATAATCAATTGAGATCAAGAGATAATTCAGTCCTTCTAAACCATTTTCTCTGAATAATTTTGGCATTAAATATCCATTTGTGGCAACACCAACAATAGAATCATTTGCAATTCCTGCATAATTAATGAGTTCGGGGAGATCATTCCTTAAAGTAGGTTCTCCTCCCGTAAAAGATATAATATTAACTCCCAACTTTACTATTTGATCAATTATAAATTTTATTTGATTAGTATTCATTTCATTACTAATTAAAGGTTTAGGTAGAGAGGGGATTGAGCAGAAAGGACAATTCGCATTACATCTTAAAGTCGCTTCAATTTGTGCAGAATATGGTATTTTCTTATGGGTGAATTTATTTAAACTGTAATTTTTTATATATTTGAGCCAGTTTTTCACTCGTATCGGTGGAATAGATTTCACCTCTAAAGAAAAAATTTATTTAGGAATTTATTTTATTCGTGTATTTATAGGATTTAATTTTAATGGAATTAAAAATATAACCTATTATTAATTATTGATTAAAATTTCAAGTTATT
>JBHLPZ010000210.1:0-5302 GCA_048885325.1 Candidatus Odinarchaeota archaeon | reverse complement strand
AATTTTTGTTTAGGATAAAATTATTTACCTTTTTCTCTGATAATCATAAAAATGGATAAAATTATAATCATTGTTCCAATTAAATGAAAAATTGTAAAAATTCCCCTAAGAAAAATAAAAGAAAAAAATGCAGTAACAATGGGAGTTAAGGAATTAATTATTCCTGCCTTTCCAATTTGAATATATGAAATTGTTTTATACCAAAAAAATAAGGAAAATCCATAATCTAAACCCATTAACATGAAAAACATTAAATTATCAAGATCTAACAACAATAAGAAATTTTCTTTAGGAAAAACAACTAAATATACTAGCGTTAAGATTATTCCACTACATAAATTGCGGATAAATATGACTTGAGTAGGAAATAATTCATTGCGATCAAAAGCAGATTTAGTGAATGTATGCACAAATGTGAATAAGGCTACACTAATTAATAATATAACAACACCAATATTAAATTCAAGCAGATTAAATGAACCCTTAGTAATTGCAATAAATAAACCAACAAATAATAAAAAACAAAATAATATTTGAATTTTGGAAATTCTTTCCTCCTTTAAAATTAAATTTCCAAATAAAAGAGCAAATATTATTTCACTTTTCAGGGCTAGTGAACTATTAATTTCTCCTGCGAGCTCATAACCAATGTATAATAAAATTGGAACAATGCTAAAAATTAATGCAATTACAATTAGCAATTTAATATTTTTCTTTTTTTTCCATCCATTTAATAGAGAATTAATTCTATTCTCTTCTGATGGATTATTTTTACTATTATTGTTTAATCTTCGTATCTCCAACATGAAGATTGGAAAAAAAATTAAAGCTTCAATTAAGGCAGTAATTGCTGCAAATATGTATGGATCTATGATTGAGGGCCTTGAATTTGCTATAACAGGCTGCATTCCTATTAAAAACACCGCTATTAATCCACAAATTATCCCTTTCTTTAAATTAAAATTTTTCACGTCATTTAGAAAAAAGAAATAAAAAATTTAGGAATTATTATTATTGAACACAATTTATGATTGAACCTCAATATTTTTCCTTATGTTATCTAAATTTTGTTTAGCTGAAGAGTCAATATTCTTTCCAAATGCATTATTTAAGAGCTCACATGGATAATCGCCACAATAAGCGCAATTTTTTAATCCTTTTTCGCGAGCACAGCTTTTAATATCACATTCTTTACACCATTGAAAAATCCTATCATCAGAGTGGCATCCATCACACAAGATATCATTAGCATTAAATTGCATCTTTTCATTGGACCACTTTTTAGCAATTTCTTTTAACTTAATTGTATCATTGTTTTGAGTTGCTATATATGCTGGGCAATCTGAACAATTTAAACCGCAATATGCTATTATTTTACTCATAATTCACATTTTTTATATAGTTTTTTTTATTCCAAAGGCACTTGGGCATAGTTTACGGCATAAATTACATTTTTTAAGTATATATCCTTTCTCTGTCTTAAATGTTGATAATTCTCTACACAATTTCTGATCAACTGTAATGCCGTTTAAGGCTTTTTTTGGACAATTTTCCAGGCAAATATGACAATTATTATCACATAGATTATAGTTTGCTATTGGGTCTCCATTTAAATTAACGTTTACTAGGATTGCTCCTAATTGAACCATATTACCATATTGATCATTAAGTAGAAGTGTGTTTTTTCCCAATGTTCCTAAACCAGCAAGATAAGCGGCATGCCTTAATGATAATATAGCACTACCATATGATCTTTTGGGTTCCCAATACTCATAAGGATCATCAGAAGGAATGGGAACACATCCAATCCCCATCTTTTCAAGGCGTCGTGTAAGTTTTAATGCTAACTGGTCAACTTCCTGTATTACTAAATTCTGAGTATGAGTGTAAGGGATACAGCTTGAGGCGAAGAGGGATGTTATTGGCATTTTTATAGCAAATACTATAACCGCCTTACAAGGCTTATAGATATCAGATGGATGAAAACCTTGAGGTGCTTCTTTAAATCTTTCAATTGGAGCAAAGCCACATAAATCTGCTCCAAATTCTAATACTATTTTCTTAATTGAATTTGAATCTATCATTAAATGAAATTAATAGATCTTTTTTTTTCAAGATTTAGTATATAGTATAAGAATTTTATATAGCAAGAAAAACTAGAAAAAAAGTAGAAAAATTATTTTATATAGCTACCAAACTGAGGAAATTTCTTCAATTGAGTAGAATTAAAGATAGGTCCTTCTTTACATACAGTAACGTCATTACTTTCACCAATACAACAAGAACCGCATAATCCGACCCCACATTTCATTTTCCTTTCCAAACTAGCTTGTATCTCTATTTTATGATGCTCAGCGATTTCTAAAACACGTTTCATCATAATTTCTGGTCCACATGTTAAAATAAGATCAATATTTTCTTTTTTTATAATATCTTCAATAGTATCAGTTACTAAACATTTCTTTCCAACAGAACCATCCTCAGTAGCACACATCGTATTGGGAATTAGATCAATTAATCTTTCAGAAAATATTAACGATGCTTCATCTTTCGCACCAATAGTAACAAAAATATTTTTCTTATTCTTCTTAAGTGGTTCGATTAAAGATGTTAAAGCAGCTATACCCATTCCTCCTCCAATTACCAAGATGTTATTTGCATCCTCATAATTAAAAGTATTACCATATGGTCCTCGAATTCCTATTTGATCTCCTTTTTGTAATTCAAATAATTTTGTGGTACCTTCACCAATCTTTTGCACGGTAATCTCAAGCATGTTTCCTTCAACATTGGAGATAGACATTGGAAAAAAATCAACATCAGGAATCCAAAGCATTACAAACATTCCTGGATGGTAAGCCTTGGCAATTCTTTGATTTCTAATCATAAAACTCTTAATATCTGGAGAATGTTCAACAATGGAAGCAATTTCTACAATCTCTATTTTGCTCCTTGTTATTTCTAGCACTAATTCTTCCTCATCTTTTCCAAGTGATTTTATCTCAATGAATCCTTGATCTAAGGCTAAATCGAAAACTCGTTTTCCCCGTTTTGTTCTAATTATCATTGTGTCCCATCCTTGCTCACTACCAACCCTTCCCACTGAGATATCAGCAAACGATGCAGTATAGTCAGAACATGTAAAACATGCGTTTCTAATGGCTTTTTCATAAAGATAATTAAAAGCAATTTCTTTAGTTGTTGAATTTGTGTTAATTTTCATTTTAAAGTTATGTTGATGAGAATCAATCATTTCAATTTGATCTGGTCTAATATCTAAATCCATAAATAACTCACTCAATTGTTGATTATGAAATGTGCCAAAACAGAAAGTACCAACTGCTAAAGTAACTAAATCATATGCTTCAAAATCAAAAATAGGATGATTTTGTAATTTTCTTAACGCTTGAATTTGGCAAGGAGTTCCAACTACAGCAATATCATTAAACCCTTTATTAATCGCTTCTCCCACAAGCGATATTGTTGGACTTTGACTTGGCTTATAACCAGTACCTTTAAATAAATCTTGTTTGCTTTTAGCAATCATAGAAAATGGTCTAAAGTTTTCATCTTTATCAGTAATAATGGAAGCATCAATCAAATCATTTTTCATTGCAACCCATAATAAACCAGTTAAAGGCCCAGCATGATTAGGAATTACTTCTCTTGCCTTATCTGTTAATCTTACTGAATAAATACCAATATAGTGGCCCAAAATTTTATCATACTTTTTTCCAAACACCCATTTATCCAATAATGATAATGTAATTTTATCAATTTCAGTCTTAGGACATAAGTTATAACATAATCCATAACCATCTCTACATGTATTTACATCCTTGCACGAACCATCTTCTATAGGTATTTCCATCTCTCTATTAAATTTGATATTTGCACAAAATGCAGCACAAGCTCCACAATATACACATTTATTTGTTTTTATGATCTCATTCTCTAATTCAGTCCAACCCTTTTTGACCTTTTCAATATACATTTTAATTATTATCCTCTTTCAAATTTTTTAGAAATTCCATAGCTTCTTGCTTGCCCAATTCAAAAGCTTCTAAATTTTTTTCCAAAGTAGAACTTGGTACGAACTTTTTAATTGTTTCAAGAGCAGATTCTTCAGAGAATATGCCCGAAAGAATAGTAAACAAACCTAATAAAATAGAATTACCAAATACAATATTTCCAAATTTTTCAACAGCCATTTTTTGAATTGGGACACCTAAAGATTTATCAACTTTCTTGACAGCTCTAAATTTCTTAATTGTAGAGTTGTCCCAAATTAAAAAACCAGTATTCGATTCATTTTTTATCATATTTGGTTTAACATCCCCGGCAGCTTCTTCAGAGAGAATTATTAAAAAGTCATAAGGTTCTAGAGCCTTTGGATAATCAATAATGTTCACATTTTTATCTAAATCAACAACAACTTCCGCCCAACATTTTCCTCCCCTAGCGGCAGCTTTAGATTCTTAGAGAGAGCTTCTCTTAAGATGAATACGCTTCCGTTTGAGTCCCTGCAAGGCCTTCATAAAGTGAACTAGCAGTTATGATCATCTTTGATAGAGTAATCACTCCCTGCCCGCCATATCCGGCTATTCTTACTTCATACCTAGTCATTAAACCACAAGAATTTTTTTTATTATAATATATGTTTGAGTTAATTCATAAATAAAAATTAAAGTTTTAGGTAATTTGATAGTTAATAATTGATTTTAAAAATTAAATTCTAATTAAAATCTTATATTAGGATTAGGATTTTATCTTGATTTCGCTAGAAATTTCTTTCTGGTGAGAAAAACTCCAACTATACCAATTATTCCTAATAGAAAGGTTAAATTGTAGCCAGGAATCCCTTTGGGAGGCGATGTTGAGTGTTTTATCTCAAAATAATCACTATAGTCAAAAATAGAAGAATCCAACACATATATAATCTTTATCCGGTAATTTTTAGAATCAACGAGTTCTGACGATATGAACCAGGAAAATTCGCCATCATTAGGAGTGCTTGAAACAATTTCCATAACGAATACATCATTATTATAGAGTTCAATTCTCACATTCGATATATTCCCCGTTGAGCTCCAATATATATATAGAACCTTCTTGATCTCCCAGGAGCTGGAAGCGCCAGGGCTAATGATGGTTAAAGACTTTGTAATTACTACATCAATTTTAACGCAATTCGATAGGTTCTCTCCATGCATATTATAGGCGATTACAATGAAATAATAGGTTCCGTCTGAATACCCGCTTAAACCTAAGCTCAAATCGGTAATCTCTTCCGCTAGAGGGG
>JBHLPZ010000209.1:0-5396 GCA_048885325.1 Candidatus Odinarchaeota archaeon | reverse complement strand
CATTATTAGTTTTCGCAATTTATATAAATTCTTGTGTTGTCCCATAAAATTTTCCCCTTTTATTCTATTGTTCTAATTTATTCATTATGTCTTTAGTCCAAGCAATTGTTTGTTCTTTCGCTTGCTCAGGATTTTGGGTTAAAGGTTCTTGAAAGCGTAATTCGCTGATAATATTACTACCTTCCATAAAATCTTTAAATCTCTTCATTGCTTTAATTCCATCGCCCCCACTGCATGTCCATAAAGCTACATTTTTATCCTTTAATTCAAATTCAGAGCAATAGGAACGAATGGGGGGAGATAATGTCCATGCCCATACGGGTGTGCCGATGATTATCAAATCATATTCCAATGGGTTATGGATTAAATCATTCAATTTAGGTTTAGTTTTCATTTTAGCTTTCATACCGCCCCAAAAATATTTTGAACCGCTTTCAGGATTCAATTCTTTTATTGGTTTGACTTCTTCGATATCAGCATTGAGTGCATTGCTAATATGCTCAGCAATAAATTTTGTATTTCCTGTAAGTGAATAATATACAACTAAAATTCTTTTCATATTTTTAACCTCTAAATTTTATTTATCCCTTGGTTTAAGACCTTCTCCAAGTATCTCAAAAAAGAAATTGATTATTTCATCTTTTTTTAATTTGAATTTTGTAATAATAGACTCGTTTTGCACTAGCTCTTCTACCATTACCCGAGTAGCTCTCGAAAGAACAAATCCAATCATATTTGGGTTTTTATCTGACCTTATTGCTTTTGCTTTCATTGCATCCTGAAGTATTTTTATAAATAAACTTCCATATAACTGACTTATATTAAAGTATTCTTGTTCTATCTCTGAACGTTCATCTTCTGATTTGGTTACAATCTCAGGAAATTTCATTGCGATATCATGAAATATTGACGTATAGGAAGGGTTTTTCTTTGAAAATTCATAGTAGGCATATCCCACTGCCATTAGTTGTTTAATACCTGGATTTTCTTTTTCTGTGAAATCCTTAGTATATTTAATTATTAATTCATATGCTTTAATTCCGATTGCGATGTATAAATCATCCTTAGAATTAAAATATTTATAAAGTGTTCCTTTACTAAATTCTGATTCAGCAGCTATTTCATCCATAGTTGTATTGTCAAAACCTTTAGACTTAAATAATCTTTCTGCTGTATCAATAATGTATTTCTTCCTATTTTCTATTTCTTTTTCTTTTCTACTCAAAATCTTATTATCTTTCAACTATAATCAACCTCATATTTGAAATGACTGAGAGTCATTTTTTATACCAAGGGTCATTATTTATATAAAAATTAATTTAGTATTTAAACTTTTGGTTCATAAAATGACTACTGGTCATTTATTATCTTAACAATAATTCGAATCAAATTAGAATTTTAATCAATGGGATCTGGTATTTTATTCCTAGATTTGAGTATTTCAGCTCTTTCTTTTAAAATATTTTTAATTTGAGTTCGATCTTTTGGAAACCATTTCATTGCTAAAATCCATAATATCACTCCAGGGATAATACATAAAATGACCACTATTACTGTTATTTGATAATTTGTACCTGTAAAAACTAATAGGACTCCACATAATAAAGGTCCAATTCCTCTCCCAAATTGTTCCAAAAATTGATTCCATGAAACAATTTGACCTTGTGCTTCAGGTAAATTAATTTGTTGGATAACTGGACTCTGATTTACAATATATAACGAAAAAATAGACCTAGAGGTAAAAAAAAGTGCCCCCATAATCCACATCGTGGGTATTGTCATTATATAGAGAATATCTTTACCTTGTTCTTTTGTTAGGGGAATCCAAGGTAGGAAAAAAAAGAGAGCAAAAGTAACCAAGCCACCAATTATAGAAATTACAATTATCGGTAACCTTTTTACCGGATTTTTTATAGCAATCTTGTCACTGATTCTTGATAAAAATATCTGACCTATGAGTCCTCCTGTTAATCCAAATACAACCATAAAAACACCTATTGAAAATGGTGCGAGATTGTATGGAGGGTTTTGGATATAAATTAATATTAGAAAGTTTAGACTGCTCATAAGAATACACGTAAAAATTCCTTCAATGAGAGCTACAGAATTAGTCTTACTAAGCATTGTTTTACGCATCATTTCTTTATTTATCTGGAAATCATATTCTATAGAATCATCTTGGAGGATATAATATAATTCCTCTTGTTGAGCGCCCCTTTTTGGCTCTTCATTTTGAATAGCAAAAATTAAACCCCCAAGAAGAATTGAAACACCTATACCCCAAAAAAATTCTCTCCAAAACCCATTTTGGACTAAAAGAGTTGCTATTAGCCAACCTATTATATTAGTAGTGTTAAGCACTATTTGGTATACACCAAAAAAACGAGAACGTCGATCCTGGGCTACAACATCATTAGATAATGAATTAATAGCTGGCCATGAACCCCCAGCAAAAAACCCAAAAAGAGCAATAAAAATGAAGAAATACCACCATGTATTGATTTCACCACCATAAACAGCAAATCCTAATAAAAAGATTGATACCCCGCGAAAGATTGAAATAACAATAATGATCTTTTTACGTGAGTACTTATCAATAAACCTGCCAAAAAGCAATCCTGCAAAGGAGGAAGACCATGATAAAGTGGTATATAATATTCCCATTTCTAAAGCATGAATATCTGCTGAATCATTTGGCCAAATAATTAGAGCAAGAGGCACTACTAAAACTATAATTGCTCCATATGCGATACTTTGGAAACCGTTTAGGAAATATAAAGGCCAAAAGAAGCGGTTAAAACTAGCTTTTTCTTTTGATTTACTATTAGACATATATTTGTAAGGAGTATCATATTATAATATGAATTTTAAAATGAGCATTGTAATTTTAAGATATTGTTAGAATTAGTTTGTTCTTTTTTGTAAGAAATAATATTTATTCTCGAATTTTCCTATAAAATATTAAGTAAAAGTTAATTAAGTCTTATCCTCCATCACAAATTCAAAAGAAAAAAAATTTCAAAAAAAACTATTTTAAGCATTAGAAATTTTTTGCTCTGCACCAATGATAATCTCGTTATAGTAGTCTAAATAATTTTCGTTTACAATAGCGCGATATCTGGAGATGAATTCGGTGATTTCACGCATCAAAGAGATAATATGCCTTGGATCTGTAAGAACATCCAATCTTTCCCGGAATTCTATTAATTTTTCTCTAACACCTCTAATAATCTGTTCTTCTACATCAATGGGGAAGTATTTGTTTACAATAACATCTGCATTTTTGAATGCTGAAATTTCACCATCAAAAGTTTTTATTTTTTTATGGTATGCCGTCTCAAATTCACTTGAAAACTTTCTAATGCGTTTATGAATTATCGGGAGGTCCTTTCCTGCTAATAAAGCCGTAGTTGTATATTGTCCATGTTGTAATATAACTTTTTTGTCTTCTTGATCAACAGTACGGAGAGATTTCTTACTGCCTGTAGCTTCACGCACAAATTGTGTAAGAGCCGCTATCATTCCAGCTATAAGAGCAGGGTCTTGGATCTCAATTCCAAAAGAATATTCATATAAACTTAATCCATCTTTAGTAAGCACAAATAGATTTTTTAATGATTTTTCCCAATTTCTCATCTTAATTTGCCTTCTCAAAAGGAGAGTAATTGAAACAGCTGCAAGTGCAGCGGCTATAGAGACTCCTACGATTAAGATTAAATTTAATGGTTTTCTTATTTCAAACTGAGCTGTATAATAAGCAATCTCTTTTCCATTCGTCCAAAAAATCTCTGCTTCATAAAGTCCTTCTGCCATCTCGCTACTTAAGGAAATTTCTGAACTAGCTAATAATCCATTGATAAGAATTAATCCCGTCTCATTATGAATCACTTGTCCAGAAGGAGATCTCAATAAAATATTGCCCAAACCATCAGACATTGCTCCATAAATGGAGCTCACGATTTCAGCTTCAATTCTAATAGTTTGACCTAATTCGAAGGATCCTTGGATTATGAAATCGGCCCCTGACTTAAGTTTTGGGTTTATTGAATTACAATAATTAGGAGATTGAAAGATTCCCATATATGTTCCCTTCTCTAATGGGATACCAAAAATAGTTGTAATTCCATAATAAGATACATTATAAAGATATACAGGACCAAAATAGATATTCGTTAATTCCCTAAAATATGGATCATAAAATGAAATAAGATCCCAGTCCCTTTCAAATAGAAACATTGGTGGTGGCCATCCAAAATGTATATCTTCAAAAGTATAATTGACTATCCATTCAATATAGTTATCATAAACATTATATATTCCACCTGCATCACTCAAGTAAATGTAATATATATCTGTGTAAACACTAAGTATAGGTATCATCTTATCGCTTATTATTGTTAAATTAATTTCTTGTGTTACGGGGGCATTAAATGAGTAGGATAAAAATACATAGGTTCCAGAATAAATTGGATCTAAATACTCATTATTTATAACAAAATCTATATCTATTAAAGCAGGACTAAGTTCTTCAGTGTATAATAGGTAACATAGCATATCTGTTGTTGTATCATTCTCTACCGGGAATATATGAGTTCCATTAAAATATCGTGTCAAACCTTTATCATATTTTGGATCAGTATAATTCTCAGCTTTCCAAAAATCAAACTTGCGCTCCACCAAAGTTGTGACATCACCCCCACCTTTAACTTCTGGAACGAGAAATTGTAATAAAATATTATACTTTATTCCTGGTATATAATCATAGATATATGGATAAAATGGCATCCATTCATCTACAATAAATCGTTCTTCATAATTCCACATAGCGTCAATTTGGAGTGTAAAATTCTCATCAAAAATAACCATTCCCAAATAGTAATAATCGATAGGTTCTGTTATAGTATAGTTTAGATATACCAAAAATGCCTGTATTTTTTCAATATCTGGAAAAACAAATTCTTGGATGAATGCATATGCAGGTGTAAGGCTTATTTGTTCAGAAACATTTCCTGCTATCCTATAGCCGTAGGAAATTTCTGCATAAATATCAAGACTGTTTACTTCATAAACAACTCCTGGTCTGGAAATATTAGGAGGGATCATTTGAGTGAGGGAACGTGTAGCAAAGCGAGATGAGGAAATATGACCTTGATCAAAGTACATGAGTGAGATATCCCCAGTATAATTGCCCGAATACAATTGGCTCGTTTTAATATCAAAATGAGAATAATTCGACGATAATAACTTGAAATTTAATAATTGATTTATAAAAGGTGATATCGATAAAAATAGAACTCCAAATAATAGATAAAATTTTAATTTTCTTTGCAAATTAAAAACCCCTTAATATTATTAGATAAGATTCAATTAATTAACTGTGTAGTAACAACTCTCAT
>JBHLPZ010000208.1:0-5432 GCA_048885325.1 Candidatus Odinarchaeota archaeon | reverse complement strand
AAAACCCTCAATTGAATTGAAAATTATTATCTATAGAAGCAAAGAAAATAATATAAATTATGTTAAAATAAAATTCATCGACTATAAAAAAGAAATTTTAAATATAGAGAAAGATTTGATTTTCAAGAAGGAGAGAGAAAAAGATAGCAAAATTAAAGAAATAATTTTAGGATTTCTTTTAGTTGAACGTATCTTAAATAATTACAAAGGAAGAATATGGGTAGAAGGGAATAATTTCGTTATCTTATTACCTGAAGCCTAAAAAATTAAAATATTTCAATTACTTATTCTTCATTTTCTTTGAATCAAATTAATAATTTAGTTTAATGTGGGAATTGGCTCTATATAGTCATTGAATCCCAATTTGGAAGCATCTCATTGAGATAGATCCGTGCTGAAATCCTTCATGAACAAATTTAACGGAATCTTCTGCCTCTTGAAGCCCTATTATATAAATCATTGGAAGATAGTGATCCCATGTGGGAATTCCTATCCTTGCATTGGCTCCCAACTTTTCAATATGAACCAAAACATCATAATTTTTATCTATTATATTCTCTTTAACTACTGCATCGAGCTCTTTAGCCCATTCCATTATGGGAGCATTTACATCATAATCAATCATTCTAAGGTTATGGACGATATTTCCACTTCCGATAATTAGAACCCCCTCTCTCCGCAGAAACGCTAAATTCTGAGCCATTCGATAATGATATTCAATTGGCTTGATTCGCCAGTCGTTAAACACGTAATCTAAACTTAATTCTATCATAGGAATATTCGCTTTGGGATATATATGTTTTAAAATTGCCCAAGAAGCATGATCATATCCCCACATATAATCACATTTAACATTATAGGCAGTAAGCTTTCGACTAATTCTTCCCGCTAATTCGGGGGATCCAAAACTTGGATAAAGAAGTTTATATAGTTGTTCGGGAAATCCATAAAAGTCGTATATAGTTCTTGGTTGCTCATTACACAATACTTTTGTTCCAGATGTTAACCAGTGAGCAGATATTACAAGGATCGCTTTTGGTGTAGGTAGAATTTTTCCCAGCATTTTTAAACTGCGTGTAAATTCGTTGTCAGAAATGATATTCATGGGGGAACCATGTCCAATAAAAAGAATAGGCATTTTTTCTGTCTTATTTTTGGTCTCTTTCATATATTTAAAAGATTTGTATTTAAAATATAATAAAGTAAGTAAGTTTATATTATAATTGAATTCCAAATTGGAAGCCTTTTATTTGTTTCGAACGCCTATTTTTTCACCGATGGGACATGTGTATTTTGCATGACAGTGTAAACATGCTATTTTAGGAAAAATAACAAAGAAACGAAATACTAGCAAACCTAAGACTATCAAAAAGCTTGTTAAAAGAAATAAAGAGAAATTCAAAATTAAGGCCGGGACTGAAGCTACGATTGGGAAGAATAAAGCAGCCATATAGATATTATTGTAGCAAAATAAACCCTTAGCCCTTTTTGGAAAATCCTCCGGATTTCCTTCCTTTGCTAATTTTCTTGAAAGTTTATTTAAACCAGATACACAGCATGAATCTTTCATTCTGTAATACACACAATTTGGGCATACAGTCATTGGCATAAGAATATACATCTGTAGAAAGGCAAAAATAATATAAATTGAACCAATTAAGTACCCCCACCTTAAAAATGTATAGCCAATAATTAATCCTAGTCCTCCTATTATGTAATGCAGAATTGTTGAAAATTCATAAAGAAATACTCGTAATAATGAATAATTTTGATACAGTTTGGCTCTTAGTTTTAATTCTTTAAATTCTGATGTTGATTCATAATTTTCACTCATTTTATTAATCAACCTACTTTTAGCATAATTTTTCGTTTTATCGCGTAAAATATCAAATTTACTTTAATTTTATTAATAAAACTAACGTCATTTTTAATTATTAATGTAAAATTTGCATCTTGTTTTTTAAGTTAACTTCAATTTCAACTTAAAGCGAATAAACCTTGCGCCTTAATTTTTTTGTACCATATTTGCGTGCTTGTAATCTCCAACCCAAGTTGGCAAATATATTATAGAGAGAATTTGGTATAAATCTTTTTGAAAATAAGTCGACCGCTTCTTGAGGGACTTCTTTACCAACCGCTAAAGCTTGAGCTGTAATATCTAATCCTTTTACGACATTTCTCACCATACCTCCTCTTTCAAGTAGAGGAATTCCACCAATTGAACCTCCTTGACCAAGAGCAAGCCCACCCTTCCATATAAAGCCACAATCTTCGGCAAAAATTCTACAAATGCGAAGTGCGGTATGATTTTGGTGAAATTCAGGGAATCCATTGTTAGAGATGGCAATGAAATTTTTAGATTTTTTAGATTCTAATCGATCTCTTTCTTCTTTAATAAGTTCCATTGCTTTAACAACAGGAGCCGGTAAACTATCAACATATAAAGGAAATGAAAGGATAATTAAATCTGCCCTATTAATTATTTCAAAAAGACTTTGAATTTTTTCTTCTCGATTTACAAGCCTGTGAATAAATCCTGTCTCAATAATCATCCCAAACTCTTCTAATTTTGAGACTAAATAATTTCCTAGAGATGCTGAAGTACTTTTTTCTCCTTTTGGGCTACCGACTAATAAGAGTGCTTTTTTATCTGTGCTCATGCCAGGCCCTCCACTTTTTCTAATATGTTGGCAAATTGATTAATAAAATCATTTTTGTTAAGGTTCTTAGTATATATTATAGCTTCATGAACAGGGGCACCCATATTGAGCGAATTGCGATATACTAATTCTTTAAATACAGATTCCTTTTCCTCATCTGGTGTATTTAAAACTCCAACTGCGATAATTGAGCTTCTTTTCTCATAGCGATACTTATGATGAGTTTCTCCATTTCTTTTTGTAAAGAACGGTAGTATATCTGGAATAAACCTATCTAATACTTTTTTCAACTCCGAAGAATATCCTCCAAATGTAATAGGGGTAAAATGTATAATTAGATTACTCTGAACCATCTTTTTAGTGACTTCTCGACCGTAATCTACTATTTTGCATTCCCCTGGTGTCTTTAACCAGCAATCAAAACGACCTTGACAAGCAGCAATTTTAAAATCTTTTAATAAGATTTGTTCTACCTCAAATCCATCTCTTTCAAGTAATTCTACTATTAAAGAACATATCATACTGAAATCATGATCATTCTTTAAACTTCCATTTAATAGTAGCGCTTTCATTTTAACCTTTTAACAGCAATATTTTTGTATTGATTAAGAATTATAATTAAGAAGAGTCTTTTTAAATTATAAGTGCTAAAATTGCATCTTCCTTTTTATATAAATTAAAAAAACTTATATCAATCTAAAAAGTTTAGTGGAGTAGTATCATGAATGTAATAAAAAACCATCCACTGACTAGTTACTTTATCCTAGCTTGTATTTTCACATGGATTTTAGCTTTACCCTTAATTTTAACTGGTTTAGGGTTAACATCAGTAAATATGAATTGGCATTTTTTAGCTGCATTTGGTCCTACTATTTCAGCTTTAATAGTGGTTTATCTCGCTAAAGGAAGACTTGGATTAAAAGAACTTAAAGAGAGATGCCTTAAGTGGAAGGTTGGAGTTTTTTGGATTCTTTTTTCGGCCTTTATAATGCCCCTTTTCTTTATTTTAACTATCTTATTGAACTTTCTTTTTACAAGAACTATAATTGACTTGAATTCATACATGATTAATAATGGATTAATAAATATAGGTTCAATTTTATTATGGATCGGGGTTGGTGCGATTTCTTATGGCATATTTGAAGAAATTGGATGGAGGGGTTACGCATTACCTAAATTGCAAGAGAAATATAACCCTTTACTCGCAACGCTTATACTATTCCTTGGTTGGAGTGTTTGGCATGCACCTTTTTTCTTTTATAGATTTTCAATAACAATGATTTTTGGATGGCTCTTTGGCTTATTCATGGGTGCAATTCTTATGACATTTATTTACAATAGTTCAGGAGGGAGTGCATTAATGGCCATTATATTCCATATATCCAATAACATCGTCTGGTTGTTTAATATCGCTGAAATTCAGATGTATATTTCTATTATGATGGCTATTTTAGTTGTATTTATATTAATAATCTGGAGAAAAACACTTTCTACAAAAAAGATTGAGAATTCAAAATGACTTAGAAATTGAATGCTATAGGTTATATCTTGAAAATTATAGGCTGAAATACTAGTTAAATAACTTTGGATTTGGCATATGTTTTAATCGGAAGCATTATTTTGAATTAATCTATCAATCCAACTCTCGAAATAAAACATTTTAGTAGGCACAAAGCTGATTACCTCTTTAACATATGGAATATTTTCAATTTCCTTAACGTGTTCGTCAATTTCTCTCAACTTATTTATAAATACAGTAATTATGAATGCTTCTTGGTTAGCGACTCTCCACACATAGAAATAATTTTTTACTATTTGCATAACCTTATTAAAAGATTCAGACGCAATTCTTTGAAATTTAACAATTAATAGGTAAGAGAGAAAGTCAGCTGCGCTTGTATCAAGGTCTATCATGAAAAGAATTATGTTATTTTCTCTCAGATAGCTCAACCTTCTTTTGACAGTTTTAGTTGAGATTCCTAACTCATCTGCGATCTCTATATCGGTTTTTCTGCAGTTATCTTTAATTGAATTCACTATCTTCCAATCTGTTTTGATCAATCTTTTATTTTTAAAACCTAAATCTGGAGGAATAAGTAAAATAAAGTTTTCTAAGTTTTGTATTTCTTCAAATTGCATCAATTTTTCAAGATTTTTTTTGAATTCATAATCATCAGAGTATATATGAATAATCTGCATCTTATTTTGGAGAGAAATAGCCCCTCCGCTGACCTCATCTAGTTTTCCAATACGTTCAATTAATTCTTGTTGATCTGTACCTTGTTTTACCTCAGCAAGAGTATAACACACTGATTTTTGAAACATTAAAAAATTGAGATTGGTTGTAAATTTCATTATCACTCCCAAATCCACAAGATTATTAACCCTTTTTTTGACTAAGTAGGGAGTTAAGTCAACTTTCTTCGCAATCAATTCATAAGACATTCGCCCATCAAAAAGCAACAATTTTAGAATTTCTAAGTCTTTATCATCCATTTTAAAGTTAGTTCCAATTTCTTTTATACTATTTAATGTCCAATTTCCTTATTTATTTTTATGAAACTGTACATTTTTTGAAAAATTTATGTCCAGTTAATAGGATTGAAATCGCCGTATTCTTTAAATATCTCAAATATTTCATAATGCATGAGAAAAATTGGGCAGTTTTTGTCTGTTTTTCTTAACAAATTACTATAAATTAAAAGGAGGTAAAAAAAATGAAAGAAATAATAATGTTGCATCAAAGTCAAAACACAAGTTGGTATAAACCTT
>JBHLPZ010000207.1:0-5447 GCA_048885325.1 Candidatus Odinarchaeota archaeon | reverse complement strand
TATGATCAGAAAGGTCGTGATCCCCGCGGAAAAATTGTATCAACAGCATTTAAATGTCGTGTTGTGCGAGATCTTTCAAAAATGGCAGGTGGAGATGATGCAGTTACTGCTGAAGCGATTCCAATTGATAAGATTAGAACTAAGGACTTAGCATTTGATCATAAGAAAATTCTCAAAGATGCGGGTATTTTCTAAAATATAAAATCTAATTTTTATTTTATTTCTTAAGTTTTATTAAAAACAGATATTCTATATCTTCTTAAATTTATTTTTAAAATTAATAGAATATTATCTATTGAAAGTAAAAAAAGTTTATGCTAACTTTTCAAGTCTTACTAAACAAGGTTTTTGGGGTTGTTAATGTGCTTTTCTTTTTGCCATTCTATTTTCTCTCCTTTCTTTTGTCTCCTCATAACCTTTCTTTTCCTTTTCAGTTTCAGTTATGAGTATCAATAATCATAAAAATTGTCCTTTTAGATTATAATCAATTCAAAAATATTAAAAGAAAATTTAACAAATTTGAGAAAAAAGTTGTGAATAATTTCTATCAACAATTTTAAATGAAATGTTTATTTATTTTATATAAAAATTTTGAATAATTATTCTTTTAAAAGTGAATAAAAATGCCGAGTTTTAAAGAGACATATGAAGCTATTAAGGCTGATTGGAACGCGGGAGAGAAAAACTTCAATATCGAATGTGAAATGCTGTCTGATGGTATGCAAGTAAATTGTAAAATGGGAAATCCAGGCGGAGAGCCTTTTGAGCTACTTATAGATGCTCCTGGCGGACTAGATGGGACAAATATAGGACCATCTCCTTTATTAGTAATTTTATCTTCTATTGGTGCTTGTATTATCGCAGTTACTAAATTTTGGGCTAAAATAATGGATATTAATATCCAAGAACTGAAAGTTTTTTCCCGCGGGCATATCAATCTAGGAGCAATTTTTGGAATTGATGATTCAAAATTAGCAGGATATGATAAATTGGAACCCGTAATAAGAATTAAAGCTGATGCTTCAGAAGAAAAGATTAATGAATTAATGGATAAAGTTTTTACACATTGCCCTGTTATCACCAATTTTGGTGGAGCGTCTCAAATCCAGCCAAAAGTCCAAATTAGAAAGTAGAATATTAATTATTCTCTTTTTTTTATTTTCTTAAAATTTAAATCTCATCCTATTATAGTACATTTATAATTATACTAATAGTCGCATTACAAAGGTAAATTAGAATGATTGAAGAAATAGTAGATTTAACTGAAAAGGAATTTATGGAACTTTCTGAAACAGAAAAATGGAAGTTAATGGAAAGTATAAAAAAACTAATTCGCGATTTAAAAATTAAAGCAGATAAAAACTGTGAAGATTGCGAGAAAAATTTATTAACAGTTGATGATGTAAATATAGATTTATTTTTTCAAGATTGGCGTTCATGTGCGGAATATTGTGAAGAATGTGGAGAAGAGGAGAAACGAAACATGTGTCATATTCAATTTGAATTAATGAATCATATTGCAAATACATTACTTGAACTGCAAAGGAAACAAAATGTACTTACTCAGGTGGTACTTAAACGGGATGAGACAGGGAGTAAATTATTAAAAGAATTCATGAAAAAGAAGGAAGATCATGAGAAAAAGGAAAAAGATTCGTATGATATATATCAATAATCTTTAATTTTTTTTTAAAGTAGGGGATATTTAGGGTCTCTTTTCTCGAAGAAAGCACTTGAAGCTTCATTCATATCTTTTGAACTAAATGTTAAAACAATCGAATTATTTTCTAATTGTAAAATATTTTCCAAACTAGGGGAGTCCATTGATAAATTAATAGCTTGTTTAGTCATTCTCAGTCCTAATGGACTTTTTTTCAACATCTCTTCAGCAATTTTTATTGCCGAATTTAAAAGTTCCCCTGTTTCAACCACTTTAAGCACTAAACCGATATCTGCTGCTTCTTTTCCAGTAATAACTCTACCGGTATACAGAATTTCTGCTGCCTTAGACATACCAATCAATCGTGGAAGAAAATAGCTCCCACCTGTATCAGCCCCTGAAAGTCCAATATTAATTGAAGCATTAATAAATTTTGCGTCTTCACTCGCAATTCGTATATCAGATGCCATAGCAAAACCAAATCCTCCTCCTACAGCAGCACCTTGTATTATGGCTATTACTGGTTGGCTTATCTTTCTCATTTTTACATAAATTTGACTAATTCTCCACTGATGGTATAATTTTCTTTTAACCGGTTCAGGAACATTAAGATAATAAAAGCTTTCATATCCAAGAGGAGTTTTCTTAGAATTTAGGATTAAACCTTCTTGTAGATCTGTACCAGCACAAAATGCCCTCCCTTCTCCCTTAAAGATAAGAACGCGGCAATTTAAATTAACCATTAATCCATCTAATAAATTGTGTAAATCTTCTTCCATTTGAAAGGAAATCGCATTTAGTTTTTCCGGTCTATTTAAACTAACTATTCCTATTCCATTTTCCTTCAATTCAAATTTAATAGTCTTGAAATTCATTTTAAATCATTTTAATATTAATATTATTACTAAAATATTGTGTGTTAATAATAAAAAAATTTTAATTTTTTTAAATTTCTTATTGAATCAGGAATCTTCTTAATGGCGTTATTTTCTAAATTTAGAAAAGTTAAATTTTTTAACAGATTTATCCAAGGAGGTAAATCTTTCACACAATTATAACTTAGATCAATTATCTCAATGGACTGTACCTTTTTTATTACTTCCGGGAAATAAACAAAATTATTCCAGCTTAAATCAAGAGTTTTGAGAAATTTGAGATATGACAAGGAATTTGGCAATTCTTTTAAATAGTTACAGCTGAGATTTAAATGTTCTAATTTAGATAAACATCCAATACTAGTAGGTAATTCATCATATAATGACATACTTAACTCATTGATATGTCCTTTTTTTATAGTACACATAAAATTTGTTTCATAGATAAAGCTAAATATTGAATCAATTTGATATAAGTTTTGACCATTTAACTTTATATTTAGATCTAAAAGTATCTGTAATTCTTCTGAATCTATTTTATATATAGAAGCAATATCCTTTAATCTATTATGATATTCTTCTAATAAAATTTTAGAATAATTAAAATGTTCTATTAAATTTTTAATTTCTTTTAGTAAAATAGGAGATTCATCGTTTTTGATAACCCATTTTAAAGACTTAAAGCTTTTATCTGGAAAAGAATTAGTTATAAGTTTTGCTGCAATCAATCTTATCATCTCATTTTCATCTGAAATCAGAAGATTCTCAAGGACTTTAAAAGTCTTAAGATCCTTTAGGTTTATCTTACTTAAAATCTCTAAACACCTAATTCTAAGACTAATATCTTCACTAGATTCAAGGAATGGAATCAGTAATTCAATTGCTTCTGATTCGTCTATTAGTTCACTTTTAAGCTTTTGATAAATTTTTTCAGGATCCATCTTCTAAAAAGTTATTTACTTTAAGGGATATTTTGGGTCTCTTTTTTCGAAAAAAGATTGTACCCCTTCCATTAAATCATCAGAGACAGAACAAAGCATTTGAGTACGGTTTTCCAATTGAATCATTGTTTCTAAACTTGGAGAATCAAGTGATAAATTAATTGCTTGCTTAGTCATACGTAATCCTAAAGGACTCTTCTTAAGTAATTCTTCAGCTAACTCAATAGCAGCATTCATTAACTCAGTATCATCAACAACTTTAGATACCAATCCTATTTTTTCTGCTTCCTCAGCACTAATAAAGCGACCAGTATAGAGTATTTCTGCTGCTCTTGACATTCCAATAAGTCTAGGGAGATGATAACTACTTGCTAAATCGGAACCGGAAAAACCTATATTAATAAACGCATTATTAAATCGTGCATTTTGATTTGCTATCCGAATATCTGCTGCTAAAGCAAATGCAAAACCTGCTCCTGATGCTGGGCCATTAATTAATGCTATGATTGGTTGGGAGATTTTCCGCATCTTTACTATAAGTTGGCTAGTATACCATTGAGCATACATCTTGGCTTTTATTGTATCTTTTTCTGGGACATTAATAAAGAAATATTTCTCCTTTAATTCTTGAGGTTTCTTTTTCGATTGTAAGACTGTTGATTCTTTTAAATCTAAACCAGCGCAAAATGCTCTTCCTTCAGCTTTCAGAATTAATACACGGCAATCCAAATTTATTATCAAATGATCAAATAATTTATTTAAATCTTCAATCATCTGAAAGGACATAGCATTCAGCTTTTCTGGTCGATTCAAAGTTAGTAAACCTATCCCATTTTCTTTTAATTCAAATTTAATTGTTTCAAAATTCATACTAAATCATTTTTATTTTTACTTAAGACTATTATTTTAAAGGAAATTTTGGATCTCTTTTTTCATAATGTGCCTTTAATCCTTCCATTACATCCTCAGAGATACCACATAGAATTTGACCACGGTTCTCAATTTGAATTATAGTTTCTAAACTGGGTGCATCTAGAGATAAATTTATTGCCTGTTTTGTCATTCTTAGTCCTAAAGGGCTTTTATGTAGTAGATTTTCAGCTAATTTCATAGTAGTGTCAAATAAATTATCCTCGTCAACAATTTTTAGAACAAATCCATTTTTTGCTGCTTCTTCAGCATCAAAAAATCTTCCCGTATAGAGTATTTCTGCTGCTCTTGACATTCCGATTTGTCGTGGAAGGAAATAACTACTAGCCATGTCAGAACCAGTTAATCCCAAATTAATATACGCAGCGTTGAATCTTGCTTTTTTAGTTGCGATACGAATGTCAGTAGCCATGGTAAGGGAAAAACCCGCTCCTATAGCGGCTCCATTTATCATAGCAATGATTGGCTGTGATATTTTTCGCATTTTAACAATTAATTCTGCTATACGCCATTGATAATACATACAGCTTTTTACAACGTCAGGTACATCAACAAAAAAAAATTTTTTTAGATGCTCTGGTTTCCTTTTTTTCCTTAATATTATTCCATCATTGAGATCTTGCCCAGCATTAAAAATATTACCCTCTGCTCTTATAATCAATATACGACAATCAAGATTAGTCTCTAATTGATCAAATAAAGAATGTAATTCTTCAACCATTTCAAAGGATATAGCATTGGCTTTTTCTGGTCGATTAAAGGTTAAGATTCCTATTCCATTCTCTTGTAGATCGAATTTTAAAGTTCTAAAATTCATTTTTTTATATTTAAAATTTTTAATTATAATAATTTAATATAGATAAAGAAAAGAATATGTGGTTTTTCACTCAATACTCATCAGATGCTTTTAAAATATTTAGTTTATAAGTAAATTTATTAACTACTTATCTTTTAAAATTTTAAAATTTTTATAGAATTAAGAAATTAGATAATAAAATAAAAATATGATAAGTATTCTAATGGTATTTAAAATTGGTTACT
>JBHLPZ010000206.1:0-5474 GCA_048885325.1 Candidatus Odinarchaeota archaeon | reverse complement strand
TCGGGTTATCCGGCTGTGGAGCCATGTGGGAAACGCTCGCCTTTTTTAGAGAGAAATATTCCCCCGGCTTCGCGTTAACGTACGCATTTCTAACCATTTCAGAGATCGCTTCTACTTTTTTTTTATGTATTGCTAGTTTTTCTTCGCTCATGTCAAACTCTTATCTTATATCTCCTTTACTCTTCTTTTTTGGTAATTTAAACGGAACATTTCTTTGAACTAGCCTCAATCCATAATTTACCGATACCCAATTTGGTCCCATGTTTGGAAATGATACTAACATTTTAATTATACACCTTGAGCTGATTTAATTTTTATTTTTTCTCTTGGACCTAATCCAAGCTTTTTCCTCTTTCTTCGGACCATTTCGACAAAACTTTCGATTCTCGTCAACATTCCCGCCTCTCCGCTATGCTCATCCATTATAATTTCCAGAAAAGGTAATCCAACCACCTTCATATCTCGCATAATTAGTTCAGATATCAAACTATCTGGACCACAAGCAAAACTAATCAAGAAAATTACACCATCTATTTCATCTCGCCCTTGTCTCAAGAAGTAACGTATTGATTGCATTATTTCCTCTTCGTGCCTCCAATAATTACGTAATTTTCCCCCTCTGGGATTAACTATAACAGGTTCTTTAAAAATAAATTTAGGTAAATTTTCAATAGTGAGAAATTCAACCCCATGATCTAATAATTTTTTCTGGAAATCTAAGTTAATATATGTATCAAAAATATTATATGCATGTCCTAAAAGTAAGAATCTAATGTCCCCAGAGCGTTTTTTCTTGGGTAATTTAAAAGGAATATTTCTTTGAACTAGTCTCAATCCATAATTTACCGATATTCCCTGCCGTAAGAAATCATGATACTCATCAGAATATTTTTGAGCTGCTCTGTAAGCTGCTAATGATTTGGATTGCGACTTACCTAATTCCTTTCCAAGCTCGATTGCAGAGGTTGCGATAGGAAATTCTTTCACATTAACTTCAAAATTTAGTATTTTCGGAACACTATCCAAAATTTTAATAACATCTGGTAATGATAAAAACTTAGGGCAAAAATATGATTCTTTATCTTCAGAGACATATCTCGGAACAAAAATATAATCCAAATCAGGATAATCTCTTACCAATTTTAATACTTGACCATAATAGATTTTCATAGGAATACATAACTCCCCAAATCCATGAGTCACGCCTTCCTCTACAATTTTTTTATTAGTTGGCGGACTAAGCACTATTTCAACGTCTAACTCTTCTAAAAGCTTTTTCCAGAAAGGAAAATACCGATAAAAATGAAGAGCCCTTGGAATACCAACTTTTATTTTCTTTTTTTCACTTTCCGAACTTGTTGCCATTTTGAAAAATCCTCGAATAAATTACGCGCCAGGAGTATCATAAATCAATAAATCTTTAATTTTTGCCATCATATTATCTGTTAAACGCTTTAACTCTTCATAATCTGGCATTGGTTTACCCCAATACTTCTTATGTTCCATAAATATTGGGCCTGCCTTAAATATGTTTCCCTTATAAAAATTAAGCATTTTTGCACGTTTTGGATATGTATCCTCAGTCCCTGTGATTCCTACTAAAACTATTGGCACTTGTGCTTCAATAGCTAATCGCATAGCACCTGTATGTCCTTCTAATAATTCACCACCACCAGTATTAGTGGTTCCTTCAGGATAAATAGTTACAATTTGATCCTTGCTGAGTAGGTATCTAGCATAATTGTAGGAATCTACATCATGCGCGCCCCTTCTTAATGGAAATGCAAAGTGTGTTCTTACCCATGCATTGACAACAGGGTACCTGAATAATGATTGTTTAGACATTTGCCAAATATACCGCTTTTTATGGATACCAAAGATTGTAGCTAGCATTATAACATCCCATTCTGAATTGTGGTTAGTACAGAGAATAAATCCACCTTTATCGGGAATATTAGTACTATTGAAATCTATTACCTTATAGGGTGCCATAATATCCAACCATTTATCAACAACTTGCGCCGAAAACATATAAACAGTTTCCTTAAACTTCCAATCTGCTTTTAAATCTTCTAAAGCTTTAATTAATGCATACCATGTATCGTCAATAAGCCATAAAACACCTTTAAGTACATCTTTAGCATAAGTTTTAATATTGAACTTCGGTTTTTGCTCAACATCTTCTGGGGAGCCAATTGAAATTTCTTCTTCTTCTTTACCATAAATACCTTGCTTTAATTCATAAATAACAGTTCTTAATTCATTCGTTAATCTCCTGATGTCATCATATGACATATTTTCAATATCATAATCATGATAATATATAGGTTCTCCTACACGTGTTATAACTTGAGTAGGTTTCATCACTAATTTTCCCTTTGGTAATGCATTCTGTGAACCTATTATAGCCATGGGGACAATAGGGCAATCCATCTCAAGTGCAAGACGTACTGCTCCAGTTTTAAATTCACCAAGTTCATCATCTACCGAACGTGTACCTTCAGGAAAGATCCCTACAACTTCTCCTTGCCTTAATAGTTCTTTTGCAGTATCCCATCCTACTGATGGACTATCACGATCTAATTTAAATGCACTTAAATTAGTAAAAAGAGTTCGTACAATTGGGGTTTTAAAATTCTCTAATTTACTCATCCAGTGAATTTGGCGTTGCATTGCTCCACCACAGAAGAATGGGTCAAGATGACTATTGTGTGTAGATACGAGAACAACCGGACCCCACTCTGGGAAGATATTTTTTTTCGGATACTCTGCTTTGAAGTTCCAGAACGTACGAAGTGCTAATTTTACCCAAATATTAGCAGCTCTCCATTGCAATTTTTTTTCTAATTCGGTTAAATTAAGGCGTTCAATAATATTCCGGTAGAGATCGTTCAATGGGTCGATAGGATTATATTTTAAAACTTTATATAACGCGTTTTGGTGCGGCTTTTCCAGCTTGAGTTCCTCTTTCATTTTTTCTTCCATTAATTTAGCTGGTTCGTAGTCGTAGTCTTTAGACACTATTTGATCTGATTTTTCGAGTTCCATTTATCTCATCTTCTTTCAAATAAGATTGTTAATAATTCGAATTATTTTTAACATCCCTAATTTACTAATAAAAAAGGGATAAAAGTTTAATAAATACTAATTTTTCATAGTAAATTATCTTTACTAAAATGCCCTTTTATATAAAAAGATAATGGTCATAATAATACTGGAAAAAGTATGATCAAAAAGCGACGGAAAAAGCGTATAAGGGCAACTTTAAAGATTGATAAGAGAATTAGAAAAATTTAATTCAAGACTTAATTTTCATACTTTTTTGAGAATTTGATCCTGATAAATTTTTCTTATCAATTATTTTTTTTAAATCTTCTAAAGATTCTATTATTAAACTTGGTTCACACTTAGCTAGAGTTTCAATTTTACTTACTCCAGTGGATACTCCTACTGTCCATACGCCTGCTTCCTGGCCTGATTCGATATCTGAGGGCATATCTCCAATCATTACAAACTCATTTACCTTGCTTGATTTATAATTTTCAAAAACTGGTGATAATGCTTCAGGGCTAGGTTTGAGTTCAGGTAATATATCGGCTCCATAAACTCCCTTAAATAAATTTTCAATTCCTTCTCTTTCTAGATGACTCATAAGGTTTCTAGTTTGATTATGAGAAACAATGTAAAGATCGTATGATTTACTTAACTTTTTTAGTAAATCAATAGAACCTGGGAAAAATGGAGCTTCTTTAGCATATGTTAAATATTTGGTAAAAATCCTTGCTGCGATTTCTAATTTTTTTAGATAAGTTAATGATTGAAGAGAAGAAATATGTTTAATTAATTCATAAGATTGGAGCAAAATCTTAGGTAGAGGAAGTGCTTGAATAGTTTCCATTAATGCTCCAATTTCTTCGATGGTAATATCTACGTCTGCCGTAAGATTTTTTTTTTCAAAAATCTCTTCTATTGATTTTCTTAAAGGCTCGCTTATATCAAGAAGAGTTCCATCGAAATCGAATATGATACCTCGAATTGATCCTGAATGAAACCTTTTTATTAATTGATTATCGCTATTCATGTACATCTGGATATTTTTTTTAATTAATGTTATTTTTAGTTGAAAAATGATTGATTCTTAATAGAATTTAAAACTCGATAAATTATCTTTACTTAAGTGTTCTTTTATATAAAAAGATAATGAGTAAAATAATACTTTCTAAAGTATGAAATAATTTTCTTGAAAATATACACACTTTCCGATGTTAGGGAATGAATTTAAACTTCTATAAAAAGAAATAAGAAAATAAAAAATCGAATATACTATTTGAATTATTTATGTAATTTCTGCGCCACATAACGCACAGAATCTTCCTTCCCCACTTAAATTGCCTCCACAGGCTGAGCAAAATTTAGATATTTCTTTTGTTATTGAAACTGGCTCCTGAGAAAGTTGTTGCAGTTCTGATTTGGGGTTGTATGAAAGGTCTAAACGGTTAAACTTAGCCAATTTAAAATATCCTATAATTTGGAAGATAAAACCTATTATAAGCGTAATTCCAAGAAACCCTAAAAGATACATTAGTATGGCGGTTTTTAGTTTATTCGCTCCATCATATGCTTCCATTGTTATTGCTTTAGGAAATAAATCTCCATTATCTGCTAGAAAAATTTTCAGATTTTCCCACGCATACCTTTGAGTAACACCACTAACAATCATAAGCACAAATCCTATGAGTATTATGGTAGCTCCTGCGATTATTATCATCCAATCAAAAAATAAAAGAATATCTAGAGCATTAAGCACGATTATAGCGATTCCTATGGCCAAAATAGTGATTCCAACTGATAAAAGAATGAAACTACTAATATATTTAGATCTATATGCTACAAGATTACGATTGTTTAATTGTAAATTTGCTTTTTTAATGTTTCCCAATGCGATGAACATAAAAATTAATGATATTATAGGCGTAATAGGCATAAAACTAATACTCAGAATAGTAGATATAGCTACAATTTGCATGTTTTTTCCATATTCTTTAAATTCATACAAAATTCCTTTATTTGGCAGTTTTTCTCACCTTTAATGTATAGTATTAACAACAAATAATTCTTTAATTAGAATATTTCAATGGATGCTTTTTATAAATTATATAGTCCAATATTTGATGGATAGGACATTTTTGTTTTGCCGATTTGATTATAAGATAAAACTTAAATTGTTCATAATTTTTGAAAAACAACTTTTTTTCCATCTAGATAACGAATTTCTTTACTGTATATCTGATTTTAATTGTTTTATCAAAGAAAATTATATATATGAGAGTTGTTACTACACAGTTAATTAATTGAATCTTATCTAATAATATTAAGGGGTTTTTAATTTGCAAAGAAAGTTAAAATTTTATCTATTATTTGGAGTTCTATTTTTATCGATATCACCTTTTATAAATCAATTATTAAATTTCAAG
>JBHLPZ010000205.1:0-5530 GCA_048885325.1 Candidatus Odinarchaeota archaeon | reverse complement strand
AAAGCCGATTATGGCGCCGCCTTTTAATTCAATCCTTCCGATATGTTTATGCCTTTTGAAAAAGACCAGGGAAACCACTATGGCGGCTATAATAAACCGTATCGCCAGATATGGAATTGCAGGCATGTATTCCAGTACATTTCGCATCAGGGGGAAACTGATTCCCCAAAAAGCGGTTAAAAACAATAAAACGATGTCAGCCCGAAGTTTTTTACTCATAAATCACCTTTGCATTTGCTCCGTTTAATATATCATAATTTTTTAACCGGATGTCATTTATTTATTGCGTTGTAATAAAGCCATTTTTAGCAATTAATTCCAATAAGACAATTATTCTTATGCTATAATGCTCCTATGGAATTTTTAAAGAACGAGAATTCTTATTTTTAAACGTAAAACTCATAATTAACTTCAATTTGATATATTCTCACTAATTCTTTACTTTTTTAAGAACCTTAATTATCATGGATGTGTACTATATTTTTCTTCATTTATTATTGATTTGTTTTAGTATTTCATTTTATAATTTATTAAATTCTGAGATTGAATGAATAAAAATTCTAAATGAAATGATGAAATTATTAATAGATATTAATATGAATCTTAAAATTCTAGATTTTATACGAATGATTAATGAACTAAACATTTTAATGAATAATACAAATTTCGAAGAAATAGAAGGTTGATATAAAATGGCAGATAAAAAAGTAGAGTTAAAAATCGGTGATGTGGCTCCTGACTTTTGCCTCCCAGATAAAGATAATAAAGATGTGTGTTTGAAAGATTTTGAAGGTAAATACAGAATAATATATTTTTATCCTAAAGATAATAGTCCTGGATGCACAACCGAAGCTATAGGGTTCACAAATATTTTACCCGAATTTCAAGAACTTGAAGCAGAGATAATAGGAATTAGCCCCGATAGTCCAAAATCTCATGCTAATTTTATTGCAAAGAAAAATCTGAAAGTAACATTGCTTAGTGATGAAAATAAAGATGTTCTAAAGAAATATGGCGCTTGGGGATCAAAAACATTTAGAGGAAAAACTTACATGGGTGTAATTAGAAGCACATTTTTAGTAGATCCTAAAGGCAAAATTGCTCACATTTGGCCAAAAGTTAGTGTTAAAGGTCATCCTGAAGAGGTAAGAGAAGTTTTAGAAGGTTTATTAGCAACCGTTTAAAATTACCCATTTTTTAATTTTTTAAGTTTTTAATTTTATTTTTTTAAATTTGATCTGTTTAGATCAAATTTTGGGACTAAAAAGGCAATTTTATTTTGTTATAAGTTCAAATTCGATGATTAATTAATCTCTATTAGATTACTATAATAAAATTATAGTAAATATTGAATAAGGCGATTTATTTGAATGTTAAAGAAGCAATTAATTTGAGAAGGTCATACAGATCATTAATTCCTTGTGAAATTACTAAAAACCTTATTATGGATTTAGCTGAATGTGCTTGTGGTGCTCCTTCTTGTAAAAATTCGCAACCATGGCGGTTTATTTTTATTTATGATAGAGAACAACTTGATAAATTAATGCCAGCAATAAATCCACCGAATGATAAGTGGGTTAATAATGGTTCCATGATTATTGCAGTTTTTAGCAATTTAGAATTTGATTGTATAATTCAAGAACGGCTTTATTATTTATTTGATACAGGATTAGCTACTGCATTTTTAATTTTACGAGCTACAGAACTTGGACTTGTAGCTCATCCAATAGCGGGTTTTGAGGAAGGTAAAGTAAAAAAAATTTTAGAAATCCCTAATATGATGAGAGTAATTACATTAATCATTATAGGTAAAAAGGCTCCTAAAGTTGACAGTAGTTTAACACAATTGATGACGGCTACAGAAATAAATAAACCAGTAAGGTTGAAATTTAGAGAATTTGCTTATCAAAATAAATATACTTCATAGACATGAAGTAAAATCTTCATTAGAATTCAATCTCCAAATTTATAATCTATTAAAGTATCATTTATACTTATTTTTTAAAATTATTTTCTTAATTCAATAGAATATAAGGATTAAATTGATATATTCTTATGATTCTTTTTATTTCTAAGAGATATTATTAAAATATTCAATTTTATTACTCTCTAATAATTGAGGACAACAAACATGAACGTAAATGAAGCCATTAATATGAGAAGAGCTTACAGATCTTTAGATAAGATCGAAATCACAGATGATTTAATTCAGGATTTGGCTAATTCTGCTCAATTAGCTCCTTCTTGCTTAAATAATCAACCATGGAATTTTATTTTTGTTAAGAGAAGACAACAATTAGAAAATCTATTCACTACACTGACTCAAGGGAATAAATGGGTAGAAAAAGCGTCAATGATTATTGCTGTATTCAGTAAACCTGAGAATGATTGTGTTATTAGGGATCGTTTATATTATTTATTTGATACAGGGATTGCTACTGCATTTATAATATTACGGGCAACTGAACTAGGATTGGTTGCTCATCCAATAGCTGGTTTCAATGAAGACCAAGCTAAAAAAATTCTTAAAATTCCAGATGAGATGAGATTAATCACTCTTGTAATTATTGGAAAACATTCAAAAACAATAAATCCTGTTTTATCTGAAAACATGAAACTAGGAGAGAAACAGAGACCACCCAGAAAAGACTTAGGTAAGTTTGTTTTTAGAAATAGTTATAAAAGAAACACAGAAAATATGGAATAGTAAGTATATTCTTTAATTTAATAGGCTAGATTATATTCATTTTCAGGTTAAATTATAAATTCTATTTTATAATTAAGTGCCTATCAAAAGTTTATAGACTTAAGAAAATTTTACCAAAAATTAATAGTCTATAACCGAGATTTTGATAATTCATTCCAATATTAATAATTATATGATTAAAAAAGAAACAAAATATAATCATCTAGTTAATGAAAAGAGTCCTTATTTACTTCAACACGTTGAAAATCCTGTAGATTGGTATCCATGGGGAGAAGAAGCTTTTAATAAAGCTTTTCAAGAGAATAAACCCCTATTTTTATCAATAGGATATTCTACTTGTCATTGGTGCCATGTTATGGCCCATGAAAGCTTTGAGAACGATGCTGTAGCTCAATTAATGAATGATACCTTCATTTCGATTAAAGTAGACAGAGAAGAGCGTCCAGATATAGATAAAATCTATATGACGGTATGTCAAATGATGACAGGTTCAGGAGGTTGGCCCTTAACAATTCTATTAACACCTGATAAGAAACCCTTTTTTGCAGGCACATATTTCTCTAAAGAATCCAAGTTTGGAAGAATTGGCCTTATAGACTTAATTAAGAGAGTTAAAACCCTATGGATTAATAATAAGGATGAGTTATTAGAATCAGCTGAAAAAATCACATTATCTCTTCAAAATTTAAGTCAAGAATCTCCAGGAAATACATTTAATAAGAGAATTTTGGAGAAAACATATAACCAGCTTTTATCTCAATTTGATTCTGAGAAAGGGGGATTTAGTGAGAGACCTAAATTTCCAACTCCTCATAATTTATTATTCTTATTACGTTATTGGAAACGTACTAAAGAACACAATGCAATAGAAATGGTTGAAAAAACTTTGCAAGAGATAAGAAAGGGGGGAATCTATGATCATATTGGGTTTGGAATTCACAGATATTCTACAGATAAAAATTGGCTTGTTCCACATTTTGAAAAAATGTTATATGATCAAGCATTAGTTGCTTTAGCTTATATTGAAGCATTTCAGGCAACAAGAAAAGATATTTATAAGAAGACAGCAGAAGAAATTTTCGAATATGTAATACGTGATATGACTTCTCCCGAAGGTGGTTTCTATTCTGCTGAGGATGCGGATAGTGAAGGAGAAGAAGGAAAATTTTATGTTTGGTCGAAAACAGAACTTGAAGAAGTTCTTGATCAAAAAGAAATTGAGCTAATTATAGATACATATAATTTTACCGAAACAGGGAACTATTTAGAAGAGGTGACTGGAAGAAAAACAGGCAAAAACATTTTACATCTAAATCAAATTCAAGTTATCGAACAAGAAAATCAGTATCTTAAACTTGAAGCTATTCGTCAAAAACTGTTTAATTATCGTGAAAAGAGAGTACGCCCGCATAGAGATGATAAGATATTAACAGATTGGAATGGATTAATGATAACTGCTTTAGCTAGAGGAGCAAAAGCATTCTCAGAGCCGAAATACCTCAAAATTGCGCAAAAAGCAACCAATTTTATACTAAATAATTTAAGAAAAGAAGATAGGGGATTATTACATCGATACAGGGAAAAAAAAGTCGAGATTGAAGGTTTTCTTACAGATTATGCTTTTTTCATTTGGGGTCTACTTGAAATGTTTGAAGCAACCTTTAACAATAAATATTTAGAAATTGCATTGGAATTAAATGAATTTCTATTAAAACATTTTTGGGATGATTATATAGGTGGTTTCTATTTTACATCTGAATCTTCCGAAGAACTCTTAACTCGCCAAAAAGAAATATATGATGGAGCTATACCTTCAGGAAATTCGGTTTCTATGCTAAATTTATTACGTCTGAGTTATATAACAGGTGATTATTTATTAGAAGAGAAAGCAGACATATTAAGCAGAGTATTTACAGAGAAGTTAGAAGCGTCTCCACTAGCATATACACAATTTATGATCGCTGCAGATTTTGCCGTTGGGCCTACTTATTCAGTAGTAATAGCAGGTAATTCAAATTCAAAAGATACATTAAATATTTTAGAAGCAATTGAAAATGAATATTTACCGAATAAGGTACTTTTACTTAGAAAAATGGAACAAGAACGTCCAGATATCGACAAATTTTCGAACTTTGTCCAGTTTTTTGATGATAAAGATAATAATGCTACTGCCTATGTCTGTATCAATAAAACTTGCAAACCGCCAAGCCATGAAATTGATAAGATTCTTGAATATCTAGACTCTAATTGGGTAATATAATTACTGTCTTTCAGTTATTACGTCAATAATATCTAATGGAATGTAAATCAGATTATTGTATTTATCCTTTAATACAACAATGTCATCATCAGTAATGGAGTCAAGAATCCCACCAAATTGCCTTTCAATATGGCGAATATAAATATAAACGTCTGTTTTAACTAATCTTTCTACTATTTTTTTAGGAATCAAATAGAAGACACCATTTCTTTCTTAATTCTAATAGTTATTTTTAATTATTTAAAATTTAATCAATTGATGATTTCAAAATACTTATTATATTAAATAAGAAAAATCTCAGATTAGGGAAGTAAAAATATGGATTTTCTCTCTATTATTTTAAAAATATTAATTTAAAAATTCACATTTTTTTTCTAAAATAATTGAGTTATAATTAAATCTTTGATTCTTTCCTTTATTGCATTTTTATCAATTATCATCGAATTCTACTTTTTAGTGAATGCGTTTGAGCACATTAATCTGCTAGCTACTTTTCTAGTATGTCCCTTGATTGCATTATCTTCCATGATTCCTGTTACAATTATGGGCCTTGGTGTTAGAGA
>JBHLPZ010000204.1:0-5562 GCA_048885325.1 Candidatus Odinarchaeota archaeon | reverse complement strand
TATGTAAGGCCATAGCGAGGCAAGATATATTTGAATACATTAGTCCCTGCTGTACATAATATAAGTAATTTTTTTGGTTTTAAAATATTAAACCATTTATCTAATCTTTTAGTAATTTGATAAAGTTCCTCTGTGTATCCAGTACGAAATAAAGTTTCACCACAACAATATTCCAAGCGTCCTCTTATATCTAAATCCTTAAAAAAACTAGCTTGTGCAAGTTCAGCAAAGGTTATGATATTGCATCCTGGATAAGTCAATGTATCTCCCTTTAATGGTTCTAAAGAAGCCCAACTTTTAACAAGATCTTTTGTTTTTTCTGGTAAATGTTCCATAACATAGGAACGGAAGTTTGGGTAATATGGATATAGGGTCATATAATGTTTTGCTCTAATTTTTAGTCCTTCTTTTTGATATTGCTCATTCCATCGCTTCAAAATGAGACCAGCTGGATGAGCATTCTCGGGACAATAAAAATTACATGAAAAACAGCTTTGACATTCACTTAAAACTTTTTTAGTCTTTTCTCCTGCAATTAATTTTTTAATTTCATCAATTGCAAAATCTTTAGGGAGCAGCATGACAGGACATTCGTGAAAGCATTCACCACAGCGAGTACATGCATGCTCATCAAAATCAGAAAAAAAATTTGTACTTACTGGTTTTATATTAGCCATTCTTAATCCCCTTTGAAAAACTTAAATTAATTTATCTAATATTAGTAGATATTAATATAATTCTTATTGTTTTTATGGTGCCAATATTAAAATAATTAAATATGCTAGCATAAGATTTCCCAAAATAATTCCTGTGTCTTTAAGTGATGTTCTTCCTAATAAATCTGTTCTAGGTTTTCTATAAAGATACATAATTCCGAATGGAAAAAATAAAATCGGTAAAAATATCCATTTTTCAGTAATTATAAAGGAAATTACTGAAATTAATAAAGAAATTAGACAAGCTATCCATATTACCAACTGTGAATTTCTTGGTTCTAATTTAGCCAAAGAATCTCCATCTATCATTTCATGGACCATTTGTCCAGTAAAGGCTACAGACGTAATAGCTGCTAATATTAGAGACTCAAATAATCCCATTTCGGGAAATATGTTCATAAATACATCTCCCGCATTAATTTTTATCATAAAATAAGGTAAAATAATATGAGAAATCCCCAAAATGATATGATTAATAATGACAAGCTTTTTAAACTTGCAATAGAAAACAACCATGAATACAATAAGTGCTAGGTAGATTCCGAGTATTGGTTTAGTTAAAAGATCATTTAGAAAACACATGGTACCTAATAGAAAGCTCGCCATGGCAAGCACAGCAATTTCCTTTCTACCATATCCTTCCACTCTTTCTAGGGTCTCTTTTTCATTTGGATCTTTCATATCAATGATATCATTAAGTGTGTTTCCCGTTATAGCATAGAAAGCAAATCCTGCTAAAATCCAAATTTGCGAACCGATATCATACCCATTCAAATATATGCTTAGAAGACATGGGATCAATACTGAAAAGATATATTCAACACGAAGAAGTTTAAAACCTTTGCTCATATAAAAAAACTACTCACATAATTAATTCAACAAGTTAAATTCTAATATTGTTAAAAAAATATAAGATTTTTTGAAGATATTCTATTGAACATCTCTTAAATAAATAAAAGATTCGATAATTATAAAAAAAAAATAAGTTAAAAAGAAGTTTTAAATTCTTTTAAGTTTTTTCTGCTTAAAATCTTTTAGTCCAAATCTAAATTTTTGTGGATTTAATAGATAATAATTCATTGAATGCTTCCATCTTTTTTCTTCACGGCTTTTGTCTACTGAATCAAGAGATTCTTCTTTTATAACAATGGTCTCAATCTCTTTTTCCAAGTTTTTTTCTGCTTCCTCTATAATTTCAACTAACTTTTCTTTTACTTCTTCCATTAATCTATATTTGGCAAATTCCTTTAAAGTAGAAACAATCTTTTCTTCCGTTGCTGCCATCTTTACATCCCTCCATTATTTTTGCCAATTTTATATAAATACAAATATTTTTTTCCTTGGCTCCCATAAGAAGAAATCGAAAATCTTGATTTATTATGATCAGTTTCGTCCAAAACCTCTTTCAATATTACATCCAATTCATTTTTTTTTATACTCATTTTTCTTTCCTCCATTATTTTTTGTTTTTTAAATAATAAATAATTTAAACAATTAATTAATGTTGTGTATAAAAAATTAAAGGTAGAGAAAAAAGTTTAAACAGATTTAAATAAAAGCTTGTACAATAATAATTCATGGATAGAGTTTTTAGAAAATTACAAAAAATAAGTGGCTCATATTTTGTGAGTTTACCTAAAAAATGGATTGAAAATTTTGATTTGAGTAGTAAATCACCAGTAGCGATAGATGTACGTAGTGATGGATCCTTGACTATCTCACCTAAACATGAACAAAAGGATAGTGATCTTAAAGAAGAACTTACTCTCCATTCCAGTCCATATATTGCGAGAGAAATTGTAAAACACTGTCTATCTGGTCAAACTAATATAATTGTAATCTCAGATAAAGAAATAGATAAAGAATTGAGAAGTGAAATAAGATGGTTAGTTAATGGGCTTCCGAATACAGAAATAATTGATGATCAAAAACAAAGACTAGTTATTCAGAATTTTGGCTATAAAAAAATTCCTACAAAAAAGCTTATTCAACGACTCTTGTATTTAGTTGCTGATATGTTGGAAAATATAATAGAAGACAGAATCGATGATTTGAAATATAACTTTGGTCAGTTAAAAAAATTTTATTTTATATTAGTGACACATATAAGAACCTATCTTAGAACCGGGATATATGTCTCAGAAGACACTGATTTTACGCCACTTGAAGCTATGGATTATCGTATGTTTTGCGAAAAAATTGAAGAAATCGGTAAAATTCTTAGAGATATGAGGATAAATGGGGGGCTTAGAGAATTCTTTCTAGAGATTAATAAATATTATAATGATGTAATGAACGCTTATCTAAAAAAAGATTATGTTTTAGCCCATAAAGCTTGGTTACTTAAAAATGAATTAGTAGATAAAGCAAAGTCTTTAATGAGCGAGTTAGATTATGAAGACAGAGATAAGATAAAAGATATGATGAGGATCGCAGAGAAATGTAAAGATATGGCTGCCTTCATATAATAAGTAATTATCTAGTACTTTGGATAGAGTTTTTTATACCAAATCTATGGTTTTATTTCTTTGTTACAAATCCAACACTTTTCTCCTTTTGCTTTTAATGAGTAAGCGCATGTCAGGCAATATTGTGTTTTGCAATTAGGACAAACATATACAGTCCCTACAATTTCTCCTTTATGAACAATACAAATAAATTTTTGTTGTTCAATTTTGAGCTCAGATTCAAGTTTTTTTAACTCTTTCTCTTCTTTTGTTAATTTTGGATAACCTATTAACAATTTGCTTGATTCAATTTCATCTTTTTTTATTTTACTATCCTTTTCTAAGAAAGTACTGACTTCTTCAGAATATTGTTGAATTTCACCAATATGAGGTGATTGACTTGATTCTATTGGGCATGAGGGTGTAATAATGCCTTCTATGCTTCTTGAAACAGAGGGTTTATTAATTGTGTTTAGGGCAGAAAAGAGTATTTTTTCTTCTTTAGTTATTCTACCTAATCTTTCTAAAACTTCTTTTTCTTTATCTATATATCCCGCTTTATGAAACAGTTCTGCAGATGACTTTAAATAATTTGATGCGTAATTTAAAAATTCTTGTTTTTTATTTACATCTAATTCGTTATCGGCTTGGATTAAATACCAGGTTGCATCGAAATAGGTTGAAGTTGCAAGCGCCCAATCTGAACCATTTTTAAAACCGCCCTTATCATACAAATCTGCGGCTTTTCTTAGGATTGATTTCACATTTGGATACAAAGTCTTTTTAGCTTCCAGATCATTAGACTGATCAAATTTACATCCTTCCTCTAATGCTAAACAAAAATTTGAATTTCCCTGCGCTAGGAACTTTAATTTACTTTCAGTAAAGTAATCGCTAGCTTTTGCAAATAAGTTAGCGGCTTCTCCGAATTTTTCCGGATCTTCGTAGTTTTCAGCTAATTCCATACTTTCCCAAGCTCTACAGAGACGATATATCGCTTCTATTTCTACTCGTTCTCTTTTAATTTTATACAATATACAAATATCCCTGAATTGAGTTGCAGTATTGCTAAATTTTTCAGCAGCAGCAATGTGATCTCCCTTTTTTCCTAAAATTCTTGCTTCATCAAGGTTTATTCTAGCGGAACAATGATTCATCCTCACTTTAGCAACTTTTTCAAGCTTTTTTAACTCATTTGACCTTCTGACATTTTTCCTAATAAATCTAATGGTAAAGATAGCATTATCAAAGAGATCTCTTGTTTTTTCATAACTTTCTATAGCATCATCATATCTTTCCTTTTTGCTGAGATCTTCGGCTTCTTCTAAAAGTACCCAGGCTCCATAATAAGCAGCTTCATAATTAAAACTAGGTAGTGTTTTTAAGATTTCAGTGGCCTCTTCGTAATTTTCTTTGGCTTTTAAATGATTTTCCCTTTTATGATATGCTTTAGCCTCTTCAATAAAATTCCAAGCTTTTGTGTAATTCTTTTTTTCAATTGTTCTTTCTTTCAAAGGTTTATATTCCATTGATAATAATGAATCCTCATGAGCTTTTTGTGCTTTTTGATAATATTCTGCAGAAACCATATGATTTCCTAAACGATCTTCTAAACGAGCAATATACTCATAACAAGCAGCAGTATAAAAATGATAACCTCTTTCTGAAGATTCAATAATTATACGTAGAAACAACTCTCTTGCTTGTATTAGATGTTTTTCTTCAGTAGTTAGAATGCCTAATTCCTCATAGAGTAAAGCTAATCGTATTTGAATTGCTAAATAGAGTCTATATGATTCAATTGAAAATTTAATATTACTTTTAGCAGCTTTTATAGCAATCTCCAAATTTTTAATTTTTTGCTCTTTATCTTTACTGATATCAGCGAGAGTCTTATATGCTCTGTAAAGAGAAGTGAAACCAGCAGCTCTTATAGTTCCTCCTTTATAATTTTTTGCAAGATTTTCAGTCTTATTGGCATAATACAATATTTTTTGAATATATTCTTCTTGAGGATCATCTTCTCTTGCTAAAAGAGCTAATTGCGAATAAAAATGAGTTAAATATTGATAAATAAATATAATATAAGGACCAAACGCAAGTCTTTTCAATGACTTATTAGCATATTCAATTCCTAATTTGGCGTAAGATTTCCGTGTGTCACTTCCTAAAAAACTTCTGCTTGCGAATTGATCATAATAAACAATAGGTATGAAATCCATAAAGCAATAAATCCCAGCATATAAATTATCGAAGATTTTATCTAGTTTCTCTACTTCATGCACATCGTTTAGAATTCTCTTCTGTAGATATTCAAATCTACCAAAAATACCTGCATGATAATCTATACTATATATAGCATCTATAGCTCCACAAATATTTCTTGAGTTTTTATAAAA
>JBHLPZ010000203.1:0-5565 GCA_048885325.1 Candidatus Odinarchaeota archaeon | reverse complement strand
AAAAATTAATAAAGCAAATAAAGAAAAATCTCCAATAATACCATCTAACATCCTTAGTTGTGAAATTTTTAAAAGTTCATCAACCAATTCAGGTTCTTTAGGATTGGTTTTAATTTCAAGCATTACATACTTCAAGTTATTAGGATGAATATCAGGATTAATGTTAATTGTAAAATTTTTAATAACGTCCTCTTCTCTTAAAATATCAAGCTTGTTCTGATATGTTTGCCTTGAAAGTCCCAATTTTCTGGAATTTTTTGAAATACTAAACTTGGATTTACCATTTAGATTTTTAATTATACTTAAAGTTTGGATATTCATTTCATTACATTCTCTCAAAATTTTTATTGATTATAAATTAAATGTTAACTTTCATATAAAAATATTTACCTTTAACCAAAAAAAGCTTTATAAATTAATTAAACCTAAAAATCATATAATTCAAAAAATGAACAAAAATGGTAAATTATAAAGTTGCGGATGAAGGTTTAGCAGAAAAAGGGAGTGAAGCATTATATATTGCTGAAAACAAGATGCCTGTAACTACTAAAATCATTCGTGAAAGATTTGAAAAAGAAAAACCCTTGAAAGGAATAACGATTGCAGGATGTCTACATGTTACAAAAGAAACAGGAAACCTCGCTCGAACATTAAAAGCAGGTGGTGCAGAAGTTTATTTATGCGGAAGTAATCCATTATCTACTCAGGATGATGTTGCAGCGGCACTTGTAAAGGAAGGGATAAACGTATTTGCATGGCATGGAAATACAGATGAGGAATTCTATTGGTGTATTAGACAGTGCTTAGATGCCAAACCAAACATCTTAATTGATGATGGAGCTGATATGATAGTTACAGCTCATCAAGAATATGAAGATCTCATAAAATCAGGTACCATTATTGCATGTCAAGAAGAAACTACAACCGGTGTTAAAAGATTCAAAGCAATGGATAAACAAGGAGTATTAAAAGTGCCATTATTTCCAGTTAATGATGCTCGATGTAAGAATCAATTTGACAATGAATTAGGCACGGGCCAAGGTATTATTGCAGCAATTTATGGAATGCATGTACTATTTGCGGGGAAAAATGTAGTTATTGCTGGATATGGTCATTGTTCTTCAGGAATGGCAATTAGAGCGAGAGGTTTAGGTGCTAATGTAACTGTGACTGAAGTCGATCCCATTAAAGCATTACAAGCGAAATTCGCAGGATTTAATGTAATGCCTATCGAAAAGACATTGCCTTATGCAGATATAATTTTAACTGCTACTGGATGCAAACACGTGATTCCACCAACTAAAGAAATGTTCGATAAATTACAGGATGGTATCATCCTCGGCAATTTAGGACACTTTGACATTGAGATTCCTACAAAAGAATTATATGAATATGCTAAAGAGATAAAGCCAATTCGTAAAGATGTCGAAGAGTTACTAATGCCTAATGGTAAAAAAGTATATTTACTCGCAAAAGGGCGTTTAGCAAACTTGGTGTTATCAGAAGGACATCCTGCTGAAGTTATGGATATGTCATTTGGCTTACAATCTCTAATGTCTGAATATATCGTAAAAAATAAAGATGAGTTAAAACCTGGCATGATTGACGTCCCTACTGAGATTGATGATAAAGTAGGTTTCTTAAAACTTCAGTCTATGGGCATTGAGATCGATAAGTTAACCAAGGAGCAATATAATTATATTCATGGATACGAAGAGGGAACATAACTTTAAAAATTTAATTAGGTATTTTTTAATTTTTCTTCTTTTTTATTGTAATTTTTGAGTGATTCTTGAATATAATAATAAAAAGCATTATTTTATCAATTAATTTGAGGGGGCCCTCGAGAGATAATTTTTTCAATATTTTCTAATGAATCTCGTCCGGGATATATTAATTCAACAAACCAAGTTATACCAATATTAAGAAAATTATTTTTGAATGACCAATCATCTTCTTTTTTTATACCTGTTGTAATAATGGGTTTAATAATATCATAAGAATCAATGGAACTTCTATATTGTTTTATGTATTTTATAATTTCTCTATAATCATTTGGGGATAAAGCATCTTCAGAACCGGCTTTAAGTGGAAACATACCGTCATATTGGGCGGCCCTCTGAAATGGTTTCTTATTGGGCCACTCTCCACCAACCCAAATTGGAATTTTCTTTTGAAAAGGTTTTGGAAAGAATTCTACTTCTTTAATATTAAAAAACTCTCCTTTAAATGTAAAAGGTTTACTACCCCATAAACCTTTTAAAATATGCAAGGCCTCATCCAGTTTTTTACTCCTGATAAATGGGTCAGTATTTTCTCCAAAATTTCCAAACTCTGATCCAATTCCTAAACCAACCCCTAAAATAATTCTTCCTTTTGATAAACGATCAAGAGTAGATACTTCTTTTGCAATTATCCATGGTCTTCTTCTTGCCAAAGGAGTGACAGTTGTTCCTAATTTAATTCTTTTTGTTTTTACAGCAACTGCTGATAAAATTATCCATGGATCTAGAAATGGTTGCGTTTTATTTGAGGATAAAAAGACATGATCCCATAAAAAGAAACCATCCCAGCCATTATTCTCACTTAAAATTGCTAAATCAATATAATCTTGAGGATCATTACTTATACCATAATTAGCAATATAAATTCCAAATTTATTTTTTGACATTATTAGAAGCGTTATTTTTTTTATAATAACTTAATTTTAATGATAGATTCATATAATAATAAAGTGGGTTAAAAATTACTAACTTACATTTTTAATTCCAGATTTCTTAAAAAATTTCAATTATTGGTAAATATGAAAGAAAATATAGATTTAAATTTAGAAGAATTGCTTAAATTGATGAGATATGCTTTCCTCAGGTTGGATGGAGCATGGTTTATGGCTTCAGTTGAAGAAGTAGGTTTAGAGACTGCTACAGAATTAGATATAAAAGCATGGGAGATGTTCTCTGAAAGGTTGGGAAAGAAAATCGCCTCAATAACAAATTTGAAAGGCAATTTTGCTGAAGCATTACCAAAACTAATGAAGATCCAACATACGCTTATGAATATGAATTCAGAAATAGAGGTTATTAATGAAAATAAAATGATTCACAGAGTTTTAGAATGCGAAGTTTGGAGAATGGTTCAGAAAGTATGGACTCAGGATGATATTCCTTGTCACAAGGTTACACTAGCAAGTATTAGGGGTATGCTAAAGGGAGCTTTTCCCGAAAAAGAGTTTATTTTAAAATTTAAGAAAAAAATTCCTTTGGGAGACCCTTACTGTGAGATTGAAATTTCCCTTAAAAATTCATAATAGCCTTTTACTTTTCAAGATTCTTCTTTACGATTTCTAAATATTTTTCTAATATTTTAATGTTTTCTTTTCATTTTCCAACTCTTCCTTGTACATTTTAAAACTGCTTACGTCTTTTAAAACAGCTTCTTAAAACAACGTATAAATTTAAAAAAAAAAAAGGGTATATCTAAAACATTTTTATTGCATTTATCTTTAATTCTTCTCTATCCTTTTTACAAGCCATTCAGGCATTACTAGTGATAAATATGATAGAATAATGAAAATTACACCAAAAATCCAAGCTATGTATGTAAATTCAGAATATCCAGGGTGATTAAATAGTAAAATCATTAAAGTATCTAAGACTAACATTAAAAATAAAAGCATCAAACTTATCATTGCGTAAAACAATAAAGTTAACCCTAAACGTGTAGTCTTCTTTTCAGCTCTCCTACTAAGTTTGAAAGAAATATAAGCTATATAACCATATATTATATAAGAAAAGAGTACAAGAGAAGAAGTTGAGTAGATACGCAAGCTAAATTGTCCCGCATAATCTATAGAAGGAACACCCCACCAATTCCATGGTAAAAATAACATGATTATTAGAAGAACACTGATTATGATGATTATGCTATAAACTTTCTTTCCTCTTTGAGTAATATTACTGGAAAAAATGTATAGAAAAACATTTGACACAACTACCATACTATAACCAAACGGTAATGAAAATCTATATATTTCTTTGTAATAACCTGTTATTGCGGCTTCAGCTAGTCCTATACTTATTCCTAATAGAGCTATTGTTAAAAAAGAAAATGCTAATGTGAGATATAAAGGAGGAGAAACTTTTCTTTCTCGCCATTTATAAAACATTTTTACTGATATAAGTGCTCCAAAGATAGTAAGAAAAATGTAGTAGATAAATATAGGTAAAACTCTAGGTTCAAATGGACTATATGTCATATTAAAACTTTAATTTTTTGTTTTTTTAGAGATAATAAAAATCTTCCTAATTAAGTTTAATTTTTGCTAAAATATTTTTTAATTATTTTTGGATGCTAATTATTAATTAAACTCAAAATTATGATATAATTCAGGATATACGCTTTACTTGAATTTGATTTTTTCATTTGTATACTTTTGGGGTTAATATCTCTTCAGCAGAGACATTTTTACCATAAACTTCATAAGCAAGATTTCTAAGACCATCTAATCCTATAGGTTCTTCTTTAAGTTTTTCTGATTGCCAGATTTTCAATTTTTTAAATTCTTTTTTAATTTCTGAAATATAATTAAGTTGAATTGATCTAATTTTATCACAAAATTCACATTTTTTCGGTTCAGGTACAATCATATTTATATGGACTCCTTCTAATCCAATATATCGTTTTGTTAAATCTCTTGCCCTTTTGATTTCTTCAAAGCTAGGTTTTTCAGCAATAGTTACCAATCTAAGTGATCCCATTTTATGAATCAGATCTGATATTCTCTCCCCACGTTTTTCTAACTCAACAATCATGTTAAAAATTTCTTTCCCTAATTCTCGTCGTTCTTCATAATTATCGAATGGTTTGATTATATTTCTCCATACTTTAGAAATATTTCGAATTGCGCCCTTTACCGAATTATAGAAATTTAGCGAGTATTTTAGCATAACTTTCACTTGGTCTTCGGGGATCTCAAAAAGAGTAATCATATTTGCGGTTGGAGGAAAATCTGCAATTATAACGTCAAATTGAATATCTTGCGTATTAATATCTTCTGCATCTAATATTTTTTGAAAAAACATAGCATTCTTTAATGCTAGTGGTATAGAGTCAGCTGTAAAGGTAGTATCAATAAATTTTTCGATTTGAGGAATCCTTCCTACGAGAGGCATTTGTTTCATAAGTGTTTTCATTTTTTCTATTAAAGCTTTTGTATATCTCTCTGCGTATTCATCTGCATCAGGTTCAATTCCCCATAGATTGGATGTTAACTTTGTTACTTTGTTTCCAATCTCCAGTTTAAATAAATCACTAAGATTATGTGCCATATCAAAAGAAATTATTAGAAATTTCTTATTTGGAAGTATATCTGAAAGAAGAACTGCCGTAGCAGCACTAATAGAACTCTTCCCAACCCCTCCTTTCCCGCCCAAAACAATAATTTTTTCCATGAGTAGATTTTTTAATCAAAGGATCTATTTTATAATATCAGAAACTTAAATACCATAAAAAACTAACCATATATCTTAGATTAATATGAGAAAATAGTCTTATTAGAAATTGACA
>JBHLPZ010000202.1:0-5620 GCA_048885325.1 Candidatus Odinarchaeota archaeon | reverse complement strand
AAGCTTAATCAGATTTCAAATAGCATATATTTGTGAAATTAACCAATTGTTATGTATTCAAATTTATAGAACAATTTTTACTTCAATTACTGGATTTAATCACCTAGATTTTTTAATTGTGAATCCCTAATAATCTAAAATTTAGAACTTATTTGAAAATTTGAATTTGAAGAAAATTTTAAATAATAAAAAGAGGAAAAAATAATGAAAATCGCAATATTCGGGAGTTTTTGGGAAACAGATGATGTTAGTCCTGAAATGAATAATGAATGGAAATTGATTGGTACATCAAAAGAATTTGAGATGACTTGTTTTAATTTGGGAAGAAAATTTGCGAACCTTGATCATTCTATTATAGTTGGTTCTAGTACACCCCACACAGCTGATAACTATGTAGTCTTGGGTCTAATTGACGCAATAAAAGGCAAAGATATAAAAAGACCACTAGTTAAAATTATGAGACCTAAATATAAATCTCCACCATTTGAACTTTTATCATTTAAGCACCCTGATCTTTTCCTATATGCTTCACCTAAACAACCATTTTGGGAAGCTGCGCATTTAATTGCAATCCGTGATGCTGATGCTGTGTGCATCATAGGTGGAGCAAAAAGAACTTACGTTGCTGGATTAGCAACACTAATTTCCAAGAAGAGACTTGTTCCAATAGGATGTCATGGAGGTGCTGCCGATAAGCTATTGGATGTTATAGAAAACATGGAAGGAATTGAAAATAAAGATCAATTTATGATGCTCCGAGGACCCTGGAGTGAAAAAAAACTTGAAATTGTATTTAAATTGCTAGGAATATATGAATACCCAAAAATCATGATAATACATGGTCGTAGTAAAGATTGGGTTAAATTAAAAGATTATTTGACAGAAACTTTGGAAATACCAGAACCAATCATAATGGGAGAAGAATTCGGATTAGGAAGAACTTTACCAGAAAAATTTGAATATCTTGCCTCTCAAGTTGATGGCGTAATTGCTATAGCCACTTCAGACGATATTGGAGGATTAGCTATAGATCAGAATGAGGAAAATATTCCTATGGAAAACGTGAGTCTCAATCGACGTGCACGGCAAAATGTATGGTTAGAAGTTGGATGGGGTTGGGGCCATTTTGGCAGAAAAAATATTATGATTCTTCGTAAAGGTGATATTGAAGCACCAAGCGATTTATCAGGTATTGAAGTATATATTTATAATGAAGATCCTCTAGAAAAGGCTGAACAAATAAAATATTTTATTGAAAGCCTAAGGGAATTTTAAATTAAAAAAAATAGTAAAATGTAAAAAAAATGCCAAAATTATCAGTTTCGGACATAAAAATTTCTTTTTATGTGAAAATTTATATTATCGGTTTTAAATCTATTCAAAAATGTCAAAAAAAATATTCGCTCAATTTAAACAGATTCCTGAAAAAATTATAAATACTTTAAATGCATAAATAAAGTCTATCTAAAAAAAGACAAAAAGAAGGGATAAATTTGGCAAGAAAAAAAGAAAAAAATAAATCAGCTTCTTCCAAGAACTCTTCAGACGAGTCATACATTTGTCAAAATTGTGGGGCCAAGGTTGATCCAACCCGAAATATTTGCATGCGGTGTGGTGCATTTTATAACCCAATCCGTAAGTTCCTAGAAGAAAAGTACTTTAAAGAACAAAATGCATATTTCGGATGGTTTGCTGAAACGCCCTCTTTCAGAGGGATGTCAAATCAACAGATACAGTATAACGAAGGATTAGAGCATTTAGAGAAGATGCGTCTTGAGGAGGCAATAAAATATTACGATAAAGAGACTAAGGAAAATTCAAACGATATTATAGCGTGGAATAATCTCGGTGCTGCGTACATGGGAGTAAAAAACAGGAAATATGCCTTGAAATGTTATGAAAATGCAGTAGAATTAAAGCCCAATTATTATATCGGATTATACAATATAGGAGCAGTCCACTATGAATGTAAACAATATGAGAAATCAATCGAATTTTTTGATAAGGCAATAGAAGCTAATCCTAGATGTGGAGAAGCACACTGGGATAAACATCTCGCAAATGAAGAACTTGGACATTGGGATTTTGGATTCACCATGAAAGCAATGAATCAAGGAATTAATGTGATGAGAGCGCAGATGAATAGGAGTTCTGCGTTAGTAGATCTGGGAAATGGGAACGACACCATCTTAGGATTCCGCTATCTATCATTAAAGAATCAAAATCAACTCAGAAAGTATCATGATGAAGCTAATGAGAATTTTGAGAAAGGAAATTTCGCGGAAGTCCTTAAGATTTTAAATAAATGTACCAAACTCAACCCAGATGATTCTACCGCATGGATGTTTAAAGGGAAAACCTTCCTTAAATTAAAAAAATACGATGATGCAAAACATAGTTTTGAAAAGTCCCTAACTGTTAACAGATATTTAACAGAATCCTGGCTTGCATTGGGTTCAATCTATGCTTTTCAAGAGAGGTTAGATAAAGGATTTCAATGCTATACGGAAATGTTACGGATAAATCCTTTTGATCCTTTCGCTCTTAAAGCGTATGATGCCATAGTATCAGAAATATATTCAAGACTAAGGAACCAAGGAAAACATTATCAGGCTTTAGAATTTGTTGATGGAATAATTGCTGATGAACCGCCTGAAGTATCTGCTTGGTGGGTTGAAAAAGGTACGCTATATTTCTTATTACAAAAGTTCAATGAAGCAAATAAATGTTTTAATAAAGCCTTAGAGGAGGACCCGAAAAATAATTTTGCATGGTTAAATAAAGGAGGGATCAACCTGGTGCAAGGAAATTTTAAAGAGGCAAAGGAATGCTACAACAAGGTGCTGGAACTTGATCCCAATAATGAAAAAGCAATCGAAATGTTGAAAAAGATGAGTTAATTTTATTAAATTCTAAATTAAAACGTGTTAACCACTAGTAATAGCTACAAATGATCTTCCTAAAATCATTTTTCATACTTTTTTCCAATCTCAAACGCTGGTGCGAGTTTATTACCAACTTTCCAACAATTGTTTAGTGAATATGCATATGTTTTAAATTTTGCAATATCTGGCGTCCCTTCTGTTAAATAATCCTCATCAGCATTAGCATTAACTACTTTTCCGATAAAAACTTCGTGATCTTCCTCCATCTCCACTAATTCTCTTATCGTAATAATAGGTGTTTTTTTTAATAATAAATGCTAAAAGTCTGCATCTTAGCTCATTATCGTGAAATAACCAAATTTTAAGGCTATTATATCAAAAAACATTTACGTTTTTATCCTTTAATCTTTTAATGATTGATTTTATTTTAAAATCTTGGTTACTAGTAAGTGGATTGCGGTGTAAACTTAAATATTCAAGAGACTCTAAGTCAAGAATAGATTCAGGTAGCATATTTAGCTGATTGTAACTAATATCCAATTCTTTTAGATTTTTAAGATTTCCTATAGATTTTGGGAGGATTTTTAGTTGATTGGAACTAAGATCCAGTTTTTTTAGGTTTTTAAGATTTCCTATTGATTCAGGAAGAGATGTAAGATGATTTCTTTGGATTGTTAAAAACTCGAGAGATTCAAGATTACTTATTGTTTCCGGAAAGGAAGTAAAGGAGTTATAGTTCAACCATAGTATTTTAAGAGATGATAAAAAACTAATTGATTCAGGAATATTAGTTAATTGGTTATTAAATAAACGTAAATCTTCAAGAGATCTAAGATTTCCTATAGATTCTGGAAGCTTAACTAAATGAGAACCACTAGCATCCAGGTTTCTCAATAAAGGTAATGAAGTAATAGGTTTGGGTAAAATTTTGAAGTCATTTCCACCTATATATAAAAACTGAAGCGATTGTAGTTTATCAAAAAAACTAGGGATCTTCGTTAGCTTATTTCCTGCTAAGTTTAATACTTCTAATCTATTTAAGTTTCCAATTGACTTAGGAATATTGTTTAATCCACATAAAGCAAGACTTAAACTCTTTAATGAAGTCAAAGTTCCAAGGATTCTAAAGTTTTTTAAAGTTTTATTGCCACCTAAGTCAAGCCATTTAAGGGATTGGAGTTGACCTATACATCTCGGAACTTCGCGTAATTTATTATCACTTAAATACAACTCTTCAAGATTTTGCAGTTCCCCAAAAGAATCAGGGAGATCGTCTATTAAATTTTCAATGAGAAATAGCGATTTTAAAGAATCTAATTTACTAATCCATTCTGGCAACGTTTTTAAAAGGTTGTCGTAGACAGATAAAGTTTCAAGATTATTTAAAGAGCCAAGACCCTCAACTTCATCTAAGCTTTTTAGCTTTTTATGATCAAGTTCAAGTGTTTTATTCCTAATGAATATTTTATGATTCCGGAATACAACATATTCCTGATTACTCATATACAACACTATAAAAGTGGCATTTTAAAAATATTTTTTTCCAATCTCAAATGCTGGCGCGAGTTTTTCACCAACTTTCCAATAATTATTTAGTGAATATGTATATGTTTTAAATTTTGCAATATCTGGTGTCCCTTCTGTTAAATAATCCTCATCAGCATAAGCATTAACGATTTTTCCGATAAAAATTTCGTGACCTTTCTCGATCTCCACTAATTCGCTTATCTTAAAGGATTTGATCACCTTACATTCAAGATTTAATGGTGATAAACTTACCATAGGGGCGGTTTTGAGATCTCCATAGAAAATATCAAATACTTTTGATTTATCTTCCTCTTTTCCTGATACGATGCCGCAATAGTCTATCTTTTCCGCTAAATCTTCAGTAGGTGTGTTAACGCTAAATGTTCTATTTTCCTTAATACCAATATTAGTATAATGAGTTTCCCAAGAAGCTATTGAAATTAATGGAGGTTGACTTTCGACGATGCCAACATATGCTAGGGTCTCAAAATTTGGTTTTTCATTTACATTAGCCCCGATAAGAACAACTGGCATAGGAAATAAATAAGCACTTGGAGGAATTTTACTTTTCTTCATTTTATTTTTACTTTGAGTTTTATGAATTCAATAGTATATTCTAATATAAATAGATGTAATTAATGAACTACAAATGAAGTTTAAGGGAGTTCAATTTTCCTTTGATTTCTCATCCAATATGTTATTAATAACTTTTTTAAAAACCTCATAAGATTGAGCTCCAAAAATTAGCCTATTTTCAATAAGAAAAGCAGGAACGCCATTTATTCCATATCTTCTTATTTCTTTTAGGGAATTTTGTACAATTTTAAAAGGTTCATCTGTATCCAAGTAAATTTCTATCTCCTTCTTATTTAGTCCAACTGATTCAGCAAGATTTAACAATAAACTTTTATCTCCAATATCTTTGCCTTCTAACCAATAAGCGTCTAACACTAACTTATGAAACTCTTCAAATTTCCCCTTTTTCCTCGCAAACTCAGAAATATATAGAGCTAATCGTGAATTTGGTAATTTTTTTGAAAACTTAAGCATTAAACCATCCTGATCCGCAAGACGTTTAACGTTAGCGAATGCCATCTCTAAATATCCCTTAGGAAACGGCAAATCTTCAGTCAACGCGCCCTTTTTTGGCGTTTCTGGATGAATTTCAAACGGTTTCCATTCAATATCCAGATTATATTCTTTTTTAA
>JBHLPZ010000201.1:0-5651 GCA_048885325.1 Candidatus Odinarchaeota archaeon | reverse complement strand
AAACTCATTGGAATTGCAGAATATGCAATGGAAAAGGATGTCAAATATGCAACTTCTCTGGAAAGCAATATATGACGAGTGTAGAAGAGTTATTAAGCCCTGAGTTTATTAAACAATCTTATGCAACCAAATCAAAATTTCATGGTGCGGGCAGGGAAGATATTGATGCTAAAATGTTAGGAGAAGGTAGACCATTTATTCTTGAATTGAAAAATCCTAAAATAAGAACTTTAAATTTGGAAAGGATCCAGAAAAAAGTAAATAAAGAGAATAAAAAGAAAATTAAAATCTCTGAGTTAAAATATACCAATAAAAATCAAGTTAAGACAATAAAGACAAATGCTGAAAAAGCAAGAAAATTATATAGAGTTTTGGTTAAAGCAGAAAAAAAAATTTCAAAACTGGAATTCGTAAATTTAATAAATAAATTAAAAAGTAAATTAGAAAATCAAATAATTAAACAAAAAACGCCATTAAGGGTATCTCACAGAAGAGCTAATAAAATAAGGAGTAAAAAGATTTACAAAATTGAAGGAAAATATATTAAATCCCAATTTTTCGAATTTCTAATTGAAACACAGGGAGGTACTTACATTAAAGAATTAATTAGTGGGGATGAAGATCGTACAAATCCTTCATTTACCCAAATTTTTAAATATCCTCTCATCTGTAAGGAGTTAGATGTATTAAAAATATTTTAATCAAAGAATTCCAAAAGTTTTATATTAAATTTTTAGGATTAAGAATAGTTATTAGAAAAATAAATAAACTATGAATAATAAAACAACTTATCTTTACTTTGAACTAATTAAATAACTTAAAAAAAAACAATGTGTGGCTTACATAAGGGATACCGCGCAAAAACAAGGAAGCGCCATAGAAAAAAAGTAAGGGAAAGAGGTTTAGGGTCTGTTGAGAAATATTTAGTTGAATATAAGATGGGAGATAAAGTTGATATTATAACAGATCCTTCCCAGCACAAACGTGGTATGCCCCATAGAAGGTTTCATGGTTTAACAGGTACAGTAATGAATCAAAGAGGACGCTGTTATGAAGTTCAAGTAAAGTTAGGAAATTCAAAGAAGCTATTAATTATTGGTAAGGAGCATTTGCGTTTAAACAATACGACTTTAAAATAAAATTGAGATTTTTAAGGTGTAAATCATGTCTGGAAGAAAAGTTGACGAAAAAACCGTATCAATCCCTGAAGTTAAAAAAATTATGGAACGAGTTAAGAAAAAAGTTGAAGAAGTTGATCCTGAAGAAGGTTTATCACATTTTCAAGAAATTACATTTAACTACGTGAATAGATTTGCCAAAATGAGTGAAAAAGATGCTAAAAAAATTCAAAAATTCCTAATGGAAAGATATGAAATTGAAGAAGTTTTTGCTATTAATATTGTGAATGTTGATCCTAAAACGATTCCAGAATTAAGGATGATCTTAGAAAAAAGTTTTACTGGAAAAACTTTGAGTGATGAGCAATTACAAGAGCTACTTGCAAATATTGAGGGATTCAAAACATAATCTAAATCTTATTATAAGAATTTTTAAGGATAAGGGTTAAATAGCGAAGAATTTATAAATCCTTGTTGTTTTAAATTTTAATGAGTATTCCTTCTCAAAAAAGAGAAATTCAAAATAAAAATTAGTATGCATATAGGAAAAGCAAAAAGTAAGAAAATTGGTGGATATGGAAAGACGTTTAGATCGGTACAGAGGCCCTTCTCGCAGACCACCATATCAAAAAAGAGGTCCAAGAGAGAAGAAACAGTTTATAAAGAAATTCAGAGAATTAGTAATCTTAGATATATTATTACATGGTCATCCAGATGAAGATAAGCCAAGTTGGTCTAAAACACCAATCGCTCAAGTTTTAACTTTTCCGGATTTCGTTCTTTATGAGGTTAAAATTAATAAAGATGCTGATATTAAAGTTCAAGAAAAAAATGTATATGAAGAGTTTCTAAGACAAAATAAATTAAGAGAAGTAATAAAAAAAATTGATTATAATGAATTAACTAATACTTCAAAAGCTTTAATACAGCCAATACTGGAAAAAGAAGTACTAAATTACGAGAAAGACTTTATTAATTTTTTTAATAATTCAACATCAATTACACCACGTATGCATGCCTTGAAATTATTACCTGGCGTAGGTCAAAAACATATGTGGGAAATTCTTGAAGAAAGAGAACGCCAAAACTTTGCTACTTTCCAAGATATCGCAGATCGTACTAGTATTTCAAATCCAGCCAAACTAATTGCTCAAAGAATAATTAAAGAACTCCAACGTGAAGGAGTAAAATATTACTTATTTTCGAAGACTCAGAAATACGAATGAAAATTATGAATAAAAAAGAAGTCCAATTTATTCTAAGGCAATTAAATTTTACTCCAAAGAAAAAGTTTGGCCAAAACTTTTTAATTGACTCAAAGGTACTACATAAAGTTATATCTGAAGCAAATCTCAATGCGAATGATATTGTGGTTGAAATTGGAGCAGGCTTAGGGGCATTAACTTCGGAGTTAATTTTAAATGCCAAAAAGGTTTATTCATATGAGATTAATTCAACACTTTTTCAATATTTGCTTGAAAAATTTTCTGATTTAAGTAATATTGAACTTATTAACCAAGATATTTTAAAAGTACAAATCCCTTATCACAATAAAGTTGTTTCAAATATTCCATATACAATAACAGGGCCTATATTCGAGAAAATTTTCTATAATGAGCAACCTTCTGAAGGAGTATTTATAATCGAAAAAAGTATTGCCGATAGAATTTTTTTATCTGGAACCTATAAGGATTTTTCTAGAATAACTGTAACATTCAATGCATTTATGGAACCACTTAAAAAACAAACTATTTCTTCAAAGTGTTTTTATCCTATCCCTAAAATTGGACTTGCACTAATTAAAGTCAAACCAAGGGAAAAAGTGAACCCTTTTTTAGTAAATAAAGAAAATATCAATTTTTTCTTGAGATTTATTGCGGGTATTACGCCTTATAAAAACAAAAATTTAGTAAATGCTTTGGTATTATATTTTAAAAACAACAATTCTTATCATTTTAGTAAAAAAGAATTATTAGAGTTTCTAAAAGAATTTAATATTCAAAACAAAAAACTTTTTCAGTTCAATGTAGATGATTTAATAGACATATGCGCGCAAATTTTTAACTGGCTGAAATTGTAGAATTTTTATGAGTAATAGGTGAATGACATAAAAAAAATCCCCGATCCTATCATTATAAATAAATTTAAGAGTGTTTATTCCCCCTCTGACGATTCATACTTAATTATTGATTACTTTAAAGAAAACATTAGTAGTTCTCATTTTGATGGCTTAGAATTCAATTACATAAATAATATTTTAGACATGGGAACTGGTTCAGGGATTATTGCTATATTTTTTCAACTAATTAAAAAAATATATTCAAAATTTAACCCAAAAATTTATGCTTCAGATATATTAGAAGAAGCTATAGTTTGTAGTAAATTAAATGAAAAAATTAATCACTTTGAAGATGATATCACATTTTTCCGGTCAGATTTGTTTAACTCATTTCCTAAGAATTTAAAGCACATTTTTAATATCATTGTATTTAATCCACCCTATTTACCTTCAATTGAGAAAGAAGATATTAATAAAAAAGTGCCTAAAAATTTTAATTGGGATGGTGGTGTTAAGGGAATTGAAGTTTTAGAAAGATTCATAAAACAAGTAATTGAGTTTATAGATATAACCAAGAAAAGTGGTGCGTATATATATTTTATAAGCTCAAGTAGAGCCGATATTAAGGAATTAGATGACTTAATTCGAGATATAGGTTTTAAAAGAAGGATTGTGAAAAGAAAACATATTTTTTTTGAAGATATTCTTTTGAATAAGTTAGAATTAAATATATAGATACAGAAATCAAAAGGGCCTTCTCATTCTTCTTTTTTCTAGCAAAAAAATGCCATTTTTGGTTATTGTCCTTGACAAGGTATTAAATAAAAGATCTATTTCGGGAGGTTTAAAGACAGCTCTTTTATGGGCTTCAATTTGAGGGATTGGTAAGCCATAAAACTCATTAAAACTTGAAATTGGCAATAAGATTGACGAGATTAAATCTGCTTTTTTTGTTGCTTCGTTATAAGTACTCCTCTCATCCATAAAGAATTCAATTCTACATGGAGTATCATGCAAAGCAGTTTTCAAATAAAATGCATAAAAGTCCAAAGGGAAATAATAAGGTATTTCTTTTTTAATGCCTGTATCTCTTATCTTATCGACTTCTCTTTTACAGTTAAAAATGCAACTTCTTTCCAATTTATTCAAAATACGATTAAATAAATCTAAATCTGAAAAATAATCTGTTATCTGTCTATAATTTATTTTTAGAAAATCTGTTAATCGATTTGTATTTGGTTTTAATAATTGGATAGAATTTCTAATCAAATGAGTTAAAGCAGATGTTCTTGTATCTTTTATTGATCCTATTAGAATAATCCCTTTTTCTTTACAATTGGTATACAATTTTTCATATTCTTTTAATAATTTATCATATTTCTTAGAAAGTTCCAGATCCTTCGAAAAAATATAATTAATTGGCATGATAACTATGGATCCATCCAAAATAACAAGATCAATATCAGAATTTTTTAAAATGAGATTATTTAATAAATTCAACTCCATATATGTCATATCCATTGAAAGGTTGGTATCGACTTCATTATCTCCTCGGTTAATATAATTTCCTTGTACCTTGTAATTATTATAACCGCTAATGTCCGGAAAGTATTCTATTTTTGAAGAATCATTTTGATAGAAATAATATTTAACTGCCATTGCTTTTAAAAATGAAAAATCCACATTCATGAATTTTTTTATTACTGAACTACCATCTACACTTACTACATTTAAACCTCTAATATTAGCTGGTTGGACTACTTTTTTTAGCTTTTTTTCCTTTATATGGTAATTAGGATATTCTATAAAAGGGGAAAAATCTAAATCTTCAAAGTTGTTGAAAATAACATTAACAAATTTTTTCTTTAATTGTTCTATTTCTAGATATTCTTTAGCGATTTTCTTTAAATCGTCTAATATTATTTGTTCTTTTGTTAATCCTATAGGGGTTATTTCAGAATTATTGTTCTTTGGAATTTTTAGTTTAAATTTAGAGGTTTTCAAAGAACTGTCCTTCATCGTCATTAAGATTATAAATTAAATAAAAGAATATTAATGATGATGAGATAATTAATTTTATAATTTTCAGAATTACTTTTATATATCAATTGGTCAATTTAGTATGCCCATCCAATTAGGAGAGAATTTCTGGATACTTGTTATTTTAATGTCTCTCGAATTATTCTTAATAATTATTCCCGTGTTTATTTCTGCAAGACTGGAAAATAAACCACTTAAAAAAGAATTTAAAGAGATTGGCTTTTCTAGAGAGACAAAAAATACATATAGAATATGTCTTAAAATTGTTTTAGGCATAGATATTGGCATATTCTTATACTTATTTAGTGGGTTTTTGATGTTTGTGTATAGAGATATCTTGATTGAGAGTTTATTTGGAACTGAATTTGTAGAACATGGAATTACAAATATTATAAATACTGAGCCAATAAAACCTTCATATTTTGAAATTTCAA
>JBHLPZ010000200.1:0-5675 GCA_048885325.1 Candidatus Odinarchaeota archaeon | reverse complement strand
GCTGAATTTGGTGATTCACTAATTTATACGCCCGAGAAAGATCGTACTGAAAGAACAATTCCTGCAAAAGAAGAAGGTTTGATATTTAAAGATGTGAATCTTTTTCAACTTCGTTCAGAACGTAAAAAATGGGAAAAAGAACATAAAAAAGATGTGCAGTTTATTCAGAGCACAAGATAAATTTTTATCCGAAATCTTATATTCTTTTAAGTATATTTAAAATTAAGGGATTAAACTAATTTCTTAAGTGAATTTTTTACATGAGTAAGGGATTTAAACTTCTTCGATTAGAATATCTCTTTACTGTATTAATACCATGTCTATTATGTATTTATTTAAATGATTATGATGTAGTTTCTCAGATTTGGATTTTAGCTGGTTTTGGTTTTTACGCTATTACAGGAAATACTCTTAATGATGTAATTGATATGAAGGATCCTAATGAAAAAGAAACACTTGAACGAATTGAGGGATATGGGCGCAAAGAAATAGGGGTTCTTTCAATTTCAAGTTTTATGATAGGTACAATGTGTTTCTTGAATGAAATTTTAATTAAACCATTATTAGCTATTTATTTAGTTTTGATCGTAATTATGGTGATTTTTTACTGCCTATTTAAAAGATTGGTGATAATTAACCATATTATCTTAGGAATCTCTCATATTTTTTTACCGTACTTTATGATAAAGATTAACGCAGGAGATATAATCTTGAATTACTTCCCAAGTTTAACTTTATCTGAATGGCTAATTATAGTCTCAGTAACTTCTGCTGGTTTTGTAGGGCAAATGTTACATGAAATGATTGATGGAGATGCTCTTGCTAGATTAAAACCAAGATCCTCTCAAATTGTTATGTGGATTTCATCATTAATTGCATTAACCATGTCTATAATATCATTAATAATTACTAATTATTTGATTTTTCTGCCAATAGTAATTTTCCCAATTGGAGTTATGTATATTTTCAGGAAACCTAGAACGGATTTATTAGGGAAAACTTCATTAAAAGATACGGGTATTATTTTGGGTAATCTAATATTTTTATATATCATAATTCTTATTGTTGCTTCATGAAGATAAGGAAAGATTTATATTTAGGTTTAAAAGTTTATATTAATTTCTGCTAATATTAGATAAAGGGATATATTAATTTAGATAAAATAATAAAGATAATGTTAAACATTAAGCCAATTAATAAAGAATTTTTCACGGATTTTAATGAGGGTGTATGTACTCTATGTGGTGAATGCTTTCATAAATGTCCGGTTATGCTACTTCCTATTGATTTCGCGATTGAAGAGATGAAAAAACTTATTGCAGGTGAAGATACTGCGAAAGTTTTAAGCGAATGCCAAAGTTGTTTTTCATGTAATTTTTATTGTCCTGAGAATGCCCATCCTACTAGTCTTATTTTGAAACGTTGGAATGAGCAGTATAAAAAACAAGGATTACGTATAAGGGGAAAGCATTACATGACTTTATATCCTCATTATCCTAATTTCCGTTCATATGTAATGGAATATATGCCAAAAAAAACAAAAGAACTTGTTAAACAATGGGCATCATTAGAACCGTTAAATGGGGATACGCTAACCTATCCAGGATGTAATATCATCACGTTTGCTGAGCTTACACAAGCTAGTTTTTTTAAAAATCTTGATATTAGGGGAAGGTTAGAATATTGCTGTGGAGAAACCCTATTTCGAACGGGTTATAAAGACGAGCTCTTTCAAATCACTAAAAGATTAGATAAATGGTTTAACATATTAAAACCAAAAAAGTTGCTTGTGCTATGTACTGCTGGGACTAATGTATTTAAAAATGTATTACCTCATTATGGTTTGACCTACAAATTTGAAGAAGTAAAATCATATATCCAATACTTATGGGATAAAATCCAAAATGGAGAGATCAAAATTAAGAAAAAATTGGATATGACGATGAGTATCCAAGATTCGTGTTATGCTAAAATGTTTGGGGATGAATATATGGATCAGCCCCGAAAAATTCTAGAGTCGATTGGCGTGAAAGTTATAGAAACCGATTCATATAGAGAGAATATGCGATGTTGTGGAATAGGAGCAGGTTTTTCAATTGACTCTGCTTATCATTCATTTAAAATAAGATCCTCAACTATTAGAAATTTTAAAGCTTTTAGAAAAACTAAAACAGATGCGGTATGCGTGTATTGTGCTGGTTGTCTTGCAACATTCATGGGTAATAAGAAGCTTTATTTCAGAAAGCTTAAAGTGTATCATATAATCGAATTATTACAAATGGCGATTGGAGAAGAACCTTCTCTAACAAAGAAAGCGAAAAAAAAGAGAGGAAAGCACTTCTTTTGGGGAGCAATTCGGAAACAAATTCCTAAAATCTCTTCAAAAAAAACTTTTAAGATTGGTGAAATACCTGATAATCCTCCTAATTACGATGAGACTTGGTAAAAATGAACAGATCTAAAAGAATTTCAGGTTTTAAAAAAGATTTATGTAATCTATGTGGTGAATGCCTTCATTTATGTCCTGTCTTACAGTTACCACTTGAAGAAGCAAAAAAAGAAATAAAGAATTTAATTGAAGGTAAAAATTCTAAATATGCACTTTATAAATGCACTACATGTCTTTCATGTAACCTATATTGTTCTCAACATGCCAATCCATATCAATTAATCCTTGAAAGATGGAATGACCTATATAAAATGCGAGGAGCTCCTCCATTGTATCGATTTGTGTGTCCTACTATGGATTCTAATATTTGGCAACTTCTCAATATGTTTCTATCAAATCAGGAAAGAAGATGGATTTATAAATGGATGCATTATATCCCAAAACCACATGACACACCTTTATTGATTGGAAATTATACTCATTTATTTCCATTTATAATCGGTGGAAGTAAATTATTGGATTATTTCAAACCGATTGATAGAATTGACCAATGGGAGGGAGGTGCTTACTTATATCAAAGTGGCTACTTAGATACTGTTCAAAGGATCGCTCAAAGAACAAAAAATGATTTTGATTCTTGGGGCGTTAAAAATGTTGTTGCTTGCTTGGATGCGGTAGAATATATATTTAAAGAAGTCCATCCTAATGAGATGGGAGTGAATCACTCCCAAAATTTTATCAATTTTAATCAATGGCTTTTAGATAAAATAAATTCTGGAAAGTTAAAATTAAAAAAAAAGTTAAATCTGAGTGTTACTATTCATGATAATTGCTATTCTAAGGCTATGGAAGGTTCTTATTGGGAGATTCCGAGAGAAATATTAAAAGAGTGCGGCTGCAAGATAGTTGAAATGAAGCATAATAGAAAAGATTCATTGTGTTGCGGATTTGGCTCTGGAGCATCCTGGGTTAAAAATATATCAATTATTTTCGATATTATCACTGAAGGAATGAAAAAATTTAAAGAAGCAGAAGAGACAGGAGTAAAGACTTTAATATCTTATTGTGGTGGCTGTATTTATTTATTATGGGCCACTAAGGAACTTTTAAGAAGTAAAATAGAAATTTTTCATGTTATTGAGGTTGTGCGAATGGCAATGGGAGAAGAGTTGAATTATCCGAAGGTTCATATCAATAGAGCATGGGATATAATAGCAATTATAACCTATTCTTTGATACTATCATTTTTTAATAAAAACTTCTATATACAACAAATCACGTATGACAAGGAATTAAGCACATTTAAACCAAAAAAATTTAGGTTATTAAAAACCATTAGATATGTAATGGATTTTCCTGTAATGAAAAATTTATTCGCGAAAGTTTTTCATTTATTACGAGTTATCCTAAAATCTAAATAAAATGAATTATGAGAAAATATATGTTTGTTCATATGTCGATTCATTATCCGAAACCAGAAAAAGAACAGCTATTAATTGATTCTATGCATCGCTTTGGAAAGGCTATGGAAGGAAAAGAAGGGCTTATTGCAGCTTATACAACCAAGGATGAAGATACAGGTCGACTTATTGGTCTGGCTATTTGGAATTCAAAAGAAGAATGGCTTGCTGCAAGACCCGCAATGATTGAAGCAGTTAAAGATGATCCTTTTGAAGATTGGGAAGAAAAGCCACCTGAAGTTTATCATCTATTTAAAGTATAGAATGAGAATATATGGATTTAATTAATCCACCAAATTTTAAAAAAGCAATTTATCAAGAGAGAATTAGTAAAAACATTTCTCAATGTTTGACCTGCGAACGTAAGTGTGAAATTTCAATTGGAAATTCAGGTTTCTGTCAAACTCGTATCAATCTTAATGGAGAAATTTTCAGTATTGTTTATGGATTAATTCCTGCTTTATCTTTTAACCCCATAGAGAAAAAACCTTTATATCATTTTTATCCTGGAAGTGTTGCAATTACAATTGGAACATACGGCTGTAATTTTAACTGCTTTTGGTGCCAAAATCATCATATTTCACATCCTAAGGAAGATATTCGTAATATAGTCAAAAATTCAAAAGATTATTTAACTCCAGAAGAAATAATTAAAATAGCAAGAATAAATAATTGCCAAGGTACTTCAATTTCTTTCAATGAACCTACATTACTTTTTGAATACTCATTAGAAGTCTTTAAATTAGCTAAAAAGGAAGGGCTTTACAACACATATGTTACTAATGGATATATGACTGAAGAGGTATTAGAGGATTTAATCAAAAATGGTTTAGATGCAATGAATATAGATATAAAAGGAGAAGCAGATATGGTCAAAAGATATTGTGGAGCAGATGTAGAAAAAGTATGGAGAAATGCAAAAATAGCTAAAGAATCCGGAGTTCATATAGAAATTACAACGTTATTGATTGAGAACTTAAATACAAATCAAGAGATAATAAAGCGCATTGCACAGAAGATTTTAAATGATTTAGGTGACGATACACCTTTTCATTTAACACGATTTTTCCCGCATTATAAATCCAATGAACATGAGCTTTTTGACCCTACTCCAAAAAAAATTTTATCTCAATCTTATGAGACATCAAAAGAAGCTGGGCTAAAGTTTGTTTATTTAGGAAACTTACCTTATTCAAAATACGATAATACTTATTGTAATATATGTTCAAAATTAGTCATTGAGAGATCAGGTTTACGAGTTAGCAAGTTATATTTGGATAATCATGGAAATTGTAAGTATTGTGGATCTTCCATATGCAAAATTTGATAATTTAATAAATGGCGAGTAAAAACTCTTAATAAATTCATTAATATATTTAATTGTTATGAGTGAAAAATTCGCAGAAGTAAACGGAATAAATATCTGCTATGAAATCTTTGGTAAAGGATATCCTTTAATTTTAATTCACGGGTATGGTGGAACAAAAGAAACTTGGTTTGTAATGAAAAATAATTTAAGTAAACATTTTAAGCTAATTATTTTTGATAATCGTAGTGCTGGCAAATCTGATCATCTAAATGAACCAATTACTATACAAATGTTTGCAGATGATGTAAAAGGATTAATGGATTACCTCAATATAAAGAAGGCACATATTGGAGGAGAGTCTCTTGGGGGTATGATCGCACAACAATTTGTGTTAAATTATCCAGAGATGGTTAAAAAGTTGATATTAATCAATACGCATTACTCGGGTATTATGGGAGAAATTATCAAGAGAACAGCAATTCAAAATTTTGAATCGGGAAAATTAAATCCAGAAGAC
>JBHLPZ010000199.1:0-5694 GCA_048885325.1 Candidatus Odinarchaeota archaeon | reverse complement strand
TAATTAACTTAATTAATAATTGTTTGACAATTTTCCGTATATACTTATCAATCCTCTTTTCTTTATCAAAAATAGCATACGATACTAGGAGTTCAGGATTTATGCTATCTTCAGCCATAATTTCATCATTTATAAAAGCTATAACAAACTTATTCCCTTCAAAATATTCAATTGTATTATGTGTAAAAGCAGTATCTGCAAAATTTAAGAGAGCTGTTAATAAACCACTTCTTAAATCCGTACCAATTTTTCCTAAAGTTGTCTTATGATAACTTTTTTTAACTAAATTAAAGCCTCTGAATAATAAACCAGCTTCTCGGATAACCATTATTAAGATTTTAAGTGAGCTATAAAATACAAAAAGGAATATTTGATATTTTAATTATAATAATTTAGTCTAATAAAATCTTTGCTCTTAAGTGTATGAGAGAGAAGATTTTATTATTTTATTAGTTTAAAAAAAAATAAGAGACAATAACGATTTTATAAAAATATGATTACTAAGGAACAAATTAAATTATGCGCAGAAAATATCGCTAGAAGCATTAATATAAAAAAAAAAGGAGAATGTGTCTTTATTAATGGAGGACTTTATTCACAAGAATTATTAGAGGAAATTGGTTTAAATATTTTGAGACAAGAAGGTGTTCCATTTATTTCGTATACAAGCGATCAATACACAAAACAGATTTACCAGGATACCTCCATTAAGAAGGAATCCTTAGAACGAACAGGTTTACATAGATTGAAAATGATAGAAAATATTGATGCTTATATTGTTATCGAACCTTTAGCAGATCCTTCCATAAAAGCTAATGCTCCACGAGAAAAGATAGATGCTGCTACAAAATCAAGTGCTCCATTAAGAGATATACTATATGGTCTTAAAAAAGAGTATGCTCCGGGAAAAAAATGGTGTTATGCCGCATGGCCTTCCAAGGAAGCTGCTGAATATTATAACATAGAATATTCATTATATGAGAAGTTTATAGTAGGAGGAATGAGTATTCCATCAGAAACACTGAGTGAAATCACAAAAAATTTAGGTAAGTTTTTTGAAAATGGTAAAAAAGTTTTTGTATCTGATGATTATGGAACTGATTTTTGGGTTTCAATTGAAGATCGCCATAAAATACTTGATGACGGAATTCTTTCTGATGAACAAATTGCTTTAGGAGGCTTAGGAGGTAATTTACCTGCTGGTGAGGTATATTTTCCGCCTCACGAAAAACAAGGAGAGGGAACACTGTTTTGTCCGTTAACTAAGGATCGCCTTAGTGACAAAATAATAAGAAATGGTAAGTTAACCTTTAAAGATGGCAAATTATTAATCGATAAGGTCACTACAGATAATAACTTAGAAGACTTAATTTCTAGCTTTAAAAAGTGCGAGGAGATCGACAAAAAAAATAAAGTGCCTGAACTTAGAACTTATAATGTTGCTGAGCTTGGAATTGGTTGCAATCCAGAGATTACTAAAGCCATTGGTTATACTCTTACTGATGAAAAAATATATGGAAGTGTTCATGTTGCTTTTGGATGGAATACTGCATTTGGAGGCACTTCAGTTTCCCAAATGCATTGGGATTTTATCACAGCACCAGAAGTAAACATAAAAGTTGAATACAAGGACGGAAGTAAAAGAATAATAATGGAGAAGGGAAAACTAGTTAAGTAGTAATCAAATTTTCATTAAATCTTTTTTTCCAAGAATTCAATAATTTTTTCTAAAACTAATTCTTTAAAATTAATTCTATTAGCATTAAAATTATATTTCTCGATAATTGTTTCTTCTTCTGTTGAAAATCCTATATATACTAATCCAACAGGCTTTTCACTAGTCCCTCCTGTCGGTCCAGCAATTCCCGTAATTCCTATTCCAATATCAACCTTAGAAAGAATTCTTATGTTATAAGCTAATTGCCTTGCCACTGCCTCAGAAACAGCACCCAATGAGTCAATACTTTTTGGATCGACATTCAATAGTTCTATTTTTGATTTATTACTATAACATACAATCCCTCTCTCAAAAACATTTGAAGCCCCAGAAATATTAGTAATCATATGTGAAACATACCCTCCTGTACACGATTCTGCAATGGCTAATAATAATTTCTTTTTTATTAACCCTTTGATTACTTTTTCAATTCTTTTCAACATACTCATAATTATGAAGAAATAATTTTATCAACAATTTCATTTTAATTTAATTTTATAAACTGTAAAGATTAAAAGAACTTATTATTATTATAAAATCAATATAAATATAATCATAAATAATAATAATAATTAAAACTTTGAATAGTATAATTTAAATTTAGTATAATACGTGGAAAAGCTATGGAGTGATTAAATGACCACTAATAGAGAAAAGAAGGATTTCGTATTCAAAATTACTGTGATCGGCGATGGAGGGGTCGGTAAAACATCTTTAATTAAAAAATATACTCAAGGCTCATTTCAAAAACAATATATTAAAACACTTGGAGCTCAATTTTCAAAATATGATGAAAAAATAGAAGGAGATATGGTAAAACTTTTCTTTTGGGATATAGCTGGCCAAGCAGAATTTAGTTTTATGAGACCTACGTTTTATAAAGGAAGTAAAGCAGCTATTATTGTTTTTTCACATGATCCTGGGGAAGAAAAGAGTTTTAATAATATTACTGAATGGCATGAAGATATCAAGAAATATTGTGGAAATATTCCTATAATTCTATTTGGTAATAAAATTGATTTAATTGATTTGGAAAAATTAGATGACGAAAAAGCAGAAAAGATTGTAGATCAACGAAATTTTTTAGGATATTATAAAACGAGTGCAAAGACGGGAAATGGAGTATATAAAGCATTTCAAGCAATAATACAGGAATTACATAATAAATTTAAAGATCAATAGGCATTTTCACATTAAATCCCAATGATTACTTATGCTAGAAGAATTCAAGGAGGGTTATCCAAAAATTTTGTTCTTTTCATCAGCACACTGTGCACCATGTAAACCAATAGAAGAAATTTTAAAAAGGATTAATATTTCTATGTTTGGCAAGAAATTGTTTATTCAAAAAATTGATGTGGAAAAAAATTACAAATTAACTAGCTATTATAAAATTACTTCACTACCTACAATCATAGTAGCAGACAGACGACTTATGGTCAATATACAAGAGGAAGATATAATTGATGCAATTTTGTATGGATTTATATCTTCAGTAAAAATATAAAATTTAATATAAACTAAATTGAAATTTAAATATAATAAAAAAAAGTAGGATAGATTGATATGGATCGCCAATTACTCTCAAAAATTTTAACCCAAATGAAGAATCATTTGAAAGGAGGAAAAGAAATTGGTGATATGAAAGTTGGAGCTTTACTTGCTCTAGGTCATCAATTGGAAGCTATCTTTTATTATTTAGGCCATGAACTAGGGACTATTTTAAAAGTCGAACAAGGACAAGACGCTTCGAAAATTCCTAATCTCTTAAAAGAGATTATTTCGGAATATAATATTGGGAAGGTGGAAATTACTGAAAGTTCTGATGAAATTGTACAGCTTAAATTAAAAGAACATTCATCTATTAAGGATTTAATAGGGAGGGGTATTAAAACAGAAGGAAGTTTTTGTTCCTTTGAAGCAGGGTTATTAGCGGGAATAGTAGAAAAAATGAGTAATATTCATTGTTTTGCCCAGGAAATAAATTGCAGCCTGCAAACTGGTAAAGATTACTGTGAATTCATGATAGTTTTCCAAAAGGATTAAATATGAATTCTAATTCATATGATAACTTATTCTTTTATTTAGATTAAAATTACGAGGGTATTTTTAGTTAAGTTTACCAATTTTAAAAAAAGAATAGGATAAAAAGTTTATATAAAAGTTATATCTTGATAATCTGTATCAGTCAATTCTTTTTTAGCTACCCCTAGATCCCGAACTTGTTGATTTAATTTCTTAACAGCATCTCTAACAATCTCTTTCTTTTTTGCTCCAGTACAAACAATTCTACCTGTAGAGAAAATTAAAAATACCGTTTTAGGTTCTTGCATACGATAAATAAGTCCAGGAAAAACTTCTGGTTCATACATAGCATATTCCATAACGATAGCAGCCATGTTTAGATCAATATTTGTATGTAAGTCACCACTCGCAACAATATTTTGAATTGTTATTTCTGGGTTTGCTAATTTAATTCCTGCTTTTCGTATATTCTTAACTACTTTATCTACGACGCGTTCTGCTTCTGATGCTTTACGTAATCCAGTTACAACCATTTTTCCAGTTGAAAATATTAAAATTGTGGCCCGAGGTTTTTCTATTCTCATCACTAATCCAGGAAATCGCTCAGGATTATATTCAACTTCGGCATGTTTCCGTGCAATTTGATTAAGATCTATTTTTTCCGTAATTTCCACGGTAACAGTAGCTACCACATTTTCAATTTTGTAATCTAAATCGCTCTCATAATCAAATTCTTCCTCTTCCTCTTCCTCTTCTTCCTCCTCTTCAAAATCGTTCTCTTCTTCTGACATTATTCATCATAAAGATAAATCTGATTTGAAATAAAATGAAAAAATTAAATTAGGTAAAAATGGTATTTTTTTATATATTTTTATTTAAATAAATTATCATTTATAAAGGCATTTATAAATAACTATTTATACAAAATTATTTTACGAAATTTAGTATAAAGATTTATAAATAATTTAAAAATATGTTTTGAGATATTATTTCTTTAAATTTTTATCTAATACCTTCTTTGTGATTCTTGTAAACGCTTGTTCAACATTTGAACCCGTTTTTGCAGAGGTAGATATAAATTCCATTTTATAATTTTTAGCAAACTCAATTCCCTCTTTATTTTGAACCTTAATTATATCATTTAAATCATTTTTGTTTCCTATTAAAACCAAGGGTTCATTTCCTCTGGCTTCTTTAAAATCTTGAATCCAACCATCAAGTTTATCAAAAGTCTTTTTCTTTGTACAATCATAAACTAGCATACCAGCATTTGCTCCCTCCAAATAGAGTTTCCTAAGAGACTTAAATGATTCTTGTCCACCTAAATCCCAAATTTGAGCAGATACTTCGCCATATTCTTCAATAATCATGTCTTTTTTTAATAGATTAACTCCCAAAGTGCTTTTATAATTTTCTCTAAATTTATTTTCAATAAATCTATATACCAATGAAGTTTTTCCTACATTTGCTTCACCAAGCAAAACTATTTTAATGATATAGTGACCACTTAAATCCAATTCTGATTTACCTCTTTAAATTGATTTATTTATTATTCTCTATTGTTATAAAAATAATTAATATACAATATTTCTTGATATTTTCATAATAAAATTTATCCTTATTAATAATTTTCTTCTCGGTTTAAATAAATCCAAGAAAACGTGAAAAAAGTTGATTAAAATAAGAGATTTTTTGTATCTACTTTATTAAAGATTGCGGTAATAGAATCAATATACTCCTCATAAAGATTTTTTACCATCTGAAAACATTTAGCTTTATTATAAGCAAAAAGAAATAGTTGATTTAAACTATAATTCTGATTGGATTGATAAATATCTTTGGTTAAACCAAATAAGACACTATTTTGATCAATAAAATTACACAAAATATACCTATTTTTTATACCTGCAATAGTTTTAGAAAATTTTATAAGCATCTAAATATTTCAATAA
>JBHLPZ010000198.1:0-5745 GCA_048885325.1 Candidatus Odinarchaeota archaeon | reverse complement strand
GCGGAGGAGCTACTGAGGGCTGTGGTTATGTAATAGGAGGTATTATCGCAATTATAATCGCAGTTCCTATTTGGATTACAACTGTTTTTTCACAAATAGTTTCAGCAATAGCTGAAGCAATAGGCCAAGCAATCGCAAATGCGATAAACAACTTCTTTTCAGGATTATTCGAAGGAATTGAAATCCCTGGATTTGAACCATTTTTATTTATTGGTTTACTTTTGGTACTTTCGATATTTATAATTTATACATATCATTTAAAAGCTGGAAAAAAATAGAATTCTTAAATATTATAATTCTTATTTCTTTTTTTAATAATTATAAATTAAGTTGATCTAAACATAAGAACAGACCATGAAGGAAAGTCAACTTGAACAACGCTTTAATCAGGAACTAATCCTTAATTTTGATGGAAAAACCTACAAATTTTCTATTACCCAAATAATTATTTTACTTTTAGGTACTCCTTTAATCGCTCTTTTACTTTATTTCTTTTTACAACTTAAAATTAATTATTGGATTTATGAATTTACATCTATACAGATATCTTTCATTTTGAATTCTTTACTCGGCATGAATTCACAAGTAATTATAGATCCAGAACATAATATATTTCCTTCAATTTTTATCCCTGATCACCCATTTAATCAAAACTATGCTATAACTACAAATTGTATCGCAGCACACGTATTTAGTATTATAATTAGTTTAGTTTTACTTATACCCTCTTCCCAAACATCTTTAAGTAAAAAGGATTTTATATTAAGAAAAGTAAAGACATTATTTATTACAGTACTAGGAATTTACCTGATGAACATTTTTCGAATTGCTTTTTTATTATTTTTTAATTATAAAGGAGTACCTTTTGAATTTATTCATGAATCTTTATTTTTCTTATCTGCGATACTCGGTTCTTGGCTAACGGTTATATTACTTAAAAAGTGGCTACCAGAAGTATTTATTTCAATTTATTATTTATATCGTTTAATATCAAAAAAGAAAAGAACGGATGCATAGATTTTAATTCACTTTTCTAAGGTTATAGTAGAACCTGTTGCAAATCTTTCTAATGCATGCTCATCAAGTTTTACTCCCCATCCAGAACCTTCTGGTAATTTAGCTCTTCCATTATCATAATTTATTGGTTTTAAAATTAAATCATCGACTAGCATTTCTTGGCCAAAGAGTTCGGTTGCATGATCAATCGAATGATATTTCGCTACATGTAAATGAATATGCATCGCAGATGCGATTCCTAAAGGTTGGTTATGTAATACAATTCCAAGACCACGTGTTTTAGCATAATTTATTGCGCTTAACGCTTTAGTTACCCCACCAGGGCGTTCTGAATTAATTCCTAGTATTTTTACTGCTTTAATTTCTACTAAAGTAATAAAGTCTTTTAAAGAAAAAAATCCTTCATGTGCCATTAGGGGTATATTTACGTTTTGTTGGACAAATTTCATTCCTAAGTAATTCTCTGCTTTTACAGGTTGTTCAGCATAATCGATTCTATATGATTCGATAGCATTTATTGCTTGAATAGCCATTTGAGGATCATATACTTGGTTATAATCTACTCTTAATCTGATATCATCTCCAAATGTATTTCGTATAGTTTTTACAATTTCAACATCTTGTTGAATGCTCTTTCCTAATTTTAATCTAAATGTTCTGAAACCTTTCTTATAATAAGATCTGACTATTCCTTTCATTAGAATTGGTTCACCTAATGGAATGAGTGCTGCTAATGGTATGGCTTCAACATTTTTTCCTCCCATAAAATCACAAGCTGGATGATCAGTCAATTTTCCCATTAAATCATAACAAGCCATATCTAAAATTCCTTTAGCAACTTCTTGCCGAGCGAGGTTTGCGTCCATTCGATGGTTAATCTTTTCAATATTAAAGGGATTCTCTCCTAAGAGATATTTGCTTAAATTGTTCCGAATTGAGTCAATAATTTGGTCAGGTGTGATTCCTGTTTCTGGAAGCCACACGAAAACTTCACCAAGACCTATGCTGCCATCTTTGGTTATAAGTTTGCATATTACAAAATCTCCGCCTAACCATGCCTCTTCTGAACCAATAGCCATACCTAATCCACCCTGAGTTTCAGTCATGATTTTTTTAACGGGATCTTTAAAAGGAACATGTATTGGAGTTAATTCTATTACTTGAATGGAATTAAAATTCATCTTAATTACGATATTAGACTTTTTTAAAATATAATAATATTAATAATACTTCAATTAAATTCTTTAATTCCTTTTCTAATAAAAAATAAGAAAAAAAATATGAATTTTGAATTATTTCCTTAATTTCATCACAATTATCAATACGATGCCTGCTAGAATCAAAGCTACTGCCGTCAATGCAGTTATAGCAATTGTTAAATTAAGCTCAAGTTGTTTAAGAAATATGCCTAATGACGCCCATAAAACAACAAGACTATAAGCAATATCTTTTCGAATAATAAGCATTGCATAAGTAATTATAACTGCTACAGCAATGACGACAATAGTCAAAATTTCTGCTAATAATCCATAACTTTCTACTCCAAGAACCACTAATACGGCAGTAACGTTTGCGATGGTTGCAACTGTTATCCAACCTAAATACACACTAAAGGGAATATGTACAGCAACCTTTTCAATTCTTGATATTCCATTCTTTCCGATATCTAAGCGAATATAGATAAGAAGCAAAGAGACTAATATTATCAGCATAAATATTAATGATAATGGTACAAGCTGATAGTGCCAGAGTAAAATCCAAGTAAAATTGGCTACATTGCTTATAATGAAGAAATAGCTAACTTTTTCCAGATATGGCATTTCAATTTTTTCCGATTTAAAGATGTCTCTTATTTGATAAATTGAAAAAAGTCCTAAAAGGATATATATAATTCCCCAAATCGAAAACGTTAATCCAGCCGGAACAAATAAGTTTGGAATGGCATCAGATAATTGTTGGGTAGTACCATAGCCAAGCGGTAAACTGATGGCTAAGTAATTAATAACTACAACAGCTATAAATGTTATAAGATTTAAAATCTGTAGTATCAATTTTTTGTTTTTCTCCATATTTAACACCAGTTTTGTTTCCCAATTAATTAAAAGTATGTTAATTACTAATTAATAGTACCTAGATATAATATTTATTTTTTCTATCTAAAAATTATTAGAAATTTTAAAGTATAGAAAAACAATAATAGGAGTTTCTAATGAAAAATTTATAAATTCAAGACAAAAAATTTTTTTTATAATCTTATAATAACTTTTTCAATGAAAAAATAAAAAAATGAAGCACTGCCAAGATGCAGATGTTAAGGATTGGATTGCACAGGCAGAAAAAATTAAAAAAATCTATTTTTTATCCATTTAGGATGATAATTAAAATCCAAATAAGTATGAAACTAATTATAATAGACAAATTTACTATAAATGTGATGAGTTTTTTATCATAATCAAATTCTACGGAAAAGGGTATAACTGCTAAACCCAAAGGTAAAATCAACGAGATAGTCAGAATAATCCTAAAAAGCTGACCAAATTGAGCAGGAGGTAATAGAAAAAATAATAGGAGTCCTACGGATAAGCCTATAAAATATCTAAAAGTCAACACTTTTAGGATATTAAGCCATTGTGCTTTTTTAAATTTAAAGTTTAAAAAAATTCCTAATAAAAGAAGTGATAATGCTGTATTAGCTCGAGCAAAAATATCTAAAACATCGTAAACGAAAAAGGGTAAAGTTATTCCAGAGAAATTTATTACCATAGCAATAATATAACTTAATAAAGGAGCTGAACGTACTAATTTTTTTAATATATTTTTAAGATCAACCTTACCTTCCAATTGATTCTTAGGAGAAAATAGAGAACCAATGAAGTAACATAATACAAAAATAGTAAAAGCATTTCCAGCATCTATAAGCGCTATATATTGCATACCTTGTTCGCCCCATATTCCTTCTACTAAAGGAAAGGAGAAATGTGCTACATTAAATCCTATAATTGCCATCAATAAAAGCCCTTTAAGATTATTAGGTTTTTTTCTAAAATATATAAACCCTATCCCTGCCATTAATAACCCAAAAGTAATATTGACTATTGGTAGAAGGATTAATGAAAGTTCAAATATTAAAGTACTTGTAACTTTCAATATAACTGCTGGTAATGTGATGTTAAAAATAATTTTGGCAATAATATTACCATTTTCCTCAGTGATAATATTAGCTTTTTTAATCAGATAACCAATTGCTATAATTGTTAAGGAAATTAAAAAAGTAATATTTACATCAATCATTTTTTACATTGCTTTAATCTATTTTATGGTTCCTATTGAAATATTTTAAATAATTAATTACTGTATTAATCCATTTTCATTTTAACATAAAATATAAATATGCTTCTCTATAACTTTCAAATATAATAAAGTAAATTAAATAAGAGGTTATTACAGATTTGAGACCAAATCTATTATCAGAAGAGAAAGTAATTATTACTGCAGCAATTACAGGAGGAGCTCATGGGAAATGGTCCAATCCAAGCTTACCCATAACTCCAGAAGAACAAGCAAAAGATGCATTAGAATGCTATGAAGCTGGAGCAACAGTATGTCATATCCATGTAAGAGGCGAAGATGGACAATCAACTCCTGATCTAGATATTTATAATAAAACAGTGAGGTTAATACAAGAAAAATGTCCAATTATTACTCAAATTGGCAATGGAATCGGTGCTCGTTTAGAATATGGTGTAAAGGTAAGTAAGTCAGGTAAAAGGTATGGTACTGCCCTTAAAATGGCAACATTGGAAGAAAGACTCAATTTATTAAATATAAATCCACAACCTGATATGTTTACTATAAATGCTGGTACTTTTGAATTTAGGACTAATATGAAGGGAATGGCCACCGCATCACTGTTTAATAATCCAATAGATTTTAACAAGAAATATGTTGATGGATGCAAAAAAATTGGAGCGGGTATAGAAATAGAAGTATATGACACGAGTCATATAACAAATATTATGGATTTAGTTGATATGGATGTTTTTGAACCGAATGAAAAACTTCACTTTAGTATAGTGCTAGGCATTAAAGGAGGTGCACCGGCAACAGTTAGAAACCTATTAAATATGGTTGATCTTCTCCCTGAAGGTTCCACATGGCAAGTAGTAACTATTGGAAGGTATAACCTTAGAACAACCATGATAGCTATGTGTATGGGGGGAAATATTAGAACAGGTCTTGAAGATACTGTTTACTACCGTAAAGGTGAACTTGTAGAAAGCAATGCACAGCTGGTTAAAAGAATGGTAAGGTTAGCTAAAGAAATGGGAAGAGAGCCAGCTACTCTGGAGGAAGCAAAAGAAATTTTAGGCTTGAAAAGTTAAAAATTTTAATCATAAAATTAAGAAAGCTATTTTTTTTCGCAGTGTTGATAAAACAAAGAAATTTAATCCTAAATCACTTGGAAATATAGAAAACATTAAATTATTTCTTCCTATAGTATATATTTGGCAAATTCAGAATAGTTTAAAAAAAGAACAATAAAATTAGGATTTGACCACCAATGATAAAATATGATACGGAAAGATTCATTATTACGCAAAAAAATGGCAAATTATATGGTCGAGAAAAAGAACATGAAGTTTTGAAGAAGGATAAAACAGTTTTAGTCCAAAAGCTTGGAAAAGGAGAAGATTTAGAAAGATCAGTTTCAGAGGCATTTAATAAAAT
>JBHLPZ010000197.1:0-5760 GCA_048885325.1 Candidatus Odinarchaeota archaeon | reverse complement strand
GAGGTAATCGGGTGAATAATATTACCATTATTCATGAAGATATGCTATGGACTACAGCGATGAAAAATGTGTTCTTAACCGAATTAGGCGCTTATAATCCCTATTTATCAGCCAGTAATATTACAGTAAAAATAATTCCTGCAATAACGCCGGAACCGGCGTGGTTTGATGCTACGTGGGCTGATATCAAGGCTGAAAATCCCCCTTTAGTGATTAATATAATTTCATCTGGGACTACTGGGCTTGAATTCGGAAAATCATATGGTAGAAACACGCCAAACTGTCTAATTGCTGGTATCAATGTTATGGCTCAGACAAACTATTATCAATATCTTACTGGAAACAATAGTATGTATGAAATCTCAACCAATTCTTTTGCTCCAGTCAACCAATCTGACTATTCTCTCGCATGGCAGGCAAGATATACGGCAACGGATACAGGGTTAAAAGCTGCAGGTGAGACACCGATGTACAGCGCAATGGGTGGTTGGGATGGCGTGAACTTGGTAGCCAATGTAACCGAGAGAATTGGTACAATAGATGGTGATGCAATAGTTGCGGAACTGGAGAAATTTAATGTAACTAACCCTCATATACCCGTTCGCGGCCGAACGACAGGAGTTAAACCTAATTATTGGAGTTCTCTTTCTATTCAATTTGCCTTCGACGCTAACCACGATTATCTGTTAGGTGATGGAAGTCCATCCCAATGGTATTTTCCATATATGACGATTATTCAGTGGCAACGGATAAGTCCTACAGCTTATCATGTAGTTGTGGTTCCAACATGGGGATATAATTATACAGTTTACGACAAATGGATGCCCCTTAATAAAAAAGCTGATTATCAATATCCACCTTGGTGGGTATAAGCAATAATACCATAGAAATTAAAAATAAAAAATTCGTTTTTTTTTTAAAATATTTTGATTTATAATGTCAAAAGTATGCTTTATAGCAAATCCAAAGGTTTTAATATAATAAAATTATTCAAAAATAAACATTTTTAAAAGGAATTATTTATAAGAAATTGATGTAATGTGTCTTTTGTTGCATTCTTAATTAATGGGACAGTAATGGGATTCATTTTAGCGTTAATATCCTTAGGTTACTCGTTAGTTTACGGGGTTGGTAAAATCATTAATTTAGCCCATGGAGCGTTTTATTTATTTACAGCTTTCATTATATACTGGTTGGTAGATTTTGAAATTTTATCTTATCATTATGCAATAATCGTAGGATTAATTACTATTACTGGAATTGGGATGCTTACGTATCTTGTTTTCATAAAACCGACCCAAAATAACGAAATAATGGTCATGATTGTTACTTTTGCAGTAGCATTTTTAATTGATTCGTCAATAACTGTGTTCGAAATGTCAAAGGGGGAAGATATTAAGCCTGCGGTTTTAGCTCCATTTATTATTGGTAATATATCGTTATTTGGAGTATCCATCGAAATTCAAAATATTATTGTTATTATAGCAGCATTATTGATTTTAATTTTCACAATAATTATTATTAAAAAATCTAGGTTTGGTAAAGCACTGCGTGCTGTCTCGCAAAATCGGGATGCTGCTAGGCTCATGGGGATTAATGTTAATAGAATCCTTATGTTTACTGTGACTTTATCTGCTTTACTAGCTGGAATTGCTGCTGTCCTGTACGTACCAATAGAATCCTTATATATGGGTGAAGGGTGGCATTATTTGTTGTTATCTATGTCGGTAGTGATTCTTGGAGGTATGGGAAGTATCACAGGAAGCGTAATTGGTGCTTTTGTTATTTCATTTTCAAGATGGTTTGTTTTTTACTATATTGATCCGATCTTTGGATCGACCTTTTATGGATTAATTCACCTTTTCGTGATTGTGATAGTGCTAGTACTTAGACCTCATGGGATACTTGGAAAGAAAGAAAAAATATAATTAAATTAAAACTCAAAAATAATTAGGAAATAATATAAGGAAAAGATGAAAAAATGGTTGAAAAAGAAGAAAAGCCTAAACCAAACCATGAAGAAATAGAAATAACTGTTAAAACTCGATATCCCATTGGAAAACCCTTCAAAAATATTTCTCATCGAATAAGCAAAGCAGAAAAACATTTTGTTAGTTATCAGCTTCCAGCAGCAGGGAAAAACTTCAAATCTTGGGTTAAATCATTCAGGGGGGGGATAATTTTGATTTGCTTGATGTTAGTTACGCTTATTCCATTGCTTATTGGAGAATCAGATCCTGTATATTATCATACTTTTGTACTTGCGATGATATATGCGATTTTGGCTGCCAGTTGGGATCTATTGGCTGGAGTGACGGGTCAGGTTAGTTTTGGACATGCTGCATTCTTCGGTATCGGGGGATATGTTTGTGCATATTTTATTACCTACCTTGGGTTTAATCTGATACTATCTATTATCATTGGAGGATTTCTAGCAGCAATAATTGGTTTAATAATTGCCATTCCTTGTCTTAGATTTAGAGGTCCTTACTTAGCACTGGGTACGTTAGCATTTTCTATGCTATTGTTTATCTTATTCTCCATGGCATCTTTAAAAGATTGGTTTTGGGGACAACAGGGAATATCTTTACCCCAATCTGTAGTATTTTCCTATACTCTAAATTATACTATAGAATTTATTACAGTTTTAATTTTTATGATAATTTGCATCGTTTTAATACTCGCTATTTTCAATTCTAAGCTTGGTACTGTTTTTCAGGCGATACGTGATGATGAAACTGGAGCTCGTGCTGCGGGGATTAACACTACGAAATATAAATTGTTTTCATTCATGATAAGTGCATTCTTTGCTGGTATAGCAGGGAGTCTTTATATTCTTCATTACAATCATGCAGTTCCTTCTATTTATAGTACTACAATGTCATTTTATCCCGTAATTATGGCTTGCTTAGGCGGGATTGCAATGATTTCTGGAGCGGTATTGGGCGCCTATTTTTTTGCTCTATCAGGTTTTCTTATTGAAGAAATTTTAAGAATATTGCATATTCCAATATCATCCTTCCTCCTTACCCATATTAGTACTCTAGCTTTTGCAGTGATATTATTGATTATTATTAGATATACAGAACGAGGGATATTGGATCCCGCGATAAAACAAACTAAATCGTTATTTGATATTATTTTAGGGAAATAAATTAAAAAAAATTTGAAAAGAAGAGGAAAAGTTAATGGGAGTTATTCTACAGATCAAAAATTTAACAAAAAGGTTTGGTGGATTAACAGCTGTAAACGACGTGAGTTTCGAAGTAGATAGCGGTTCGCTTGTGGGTTTAATAGGACCTAATGGCGCAGGTAAAACCACATTGTTTAACTTGATATCTGGATTCGAAAAACCTAATGCAGGTTCCATCTGGTTTGATGGTGTGAACATTACGAAATTTAGTCCCTCCAAAAAAGTGAATCAGGGAATATCAAGAACCTTTCAAATAGTCAAACCTTTTCGCTTTCTAACATGTCTTGATAATGTTATTGTTGGATGTAAATCTCCGCGGGGTAAAATAATGAGTGGGGAAGTGGGGGTGGATCAGCTTGCTAGTAGAATTCTTGCCTCGGTTGGATTAGTTGATAAAGCTAGAATTCCACCAGTTATTCTACCTTTTGGTGATTTGAAGAAACTTGAAATTGCCAAAGCTCTTGCATCTAATCCAGAATTACTCCTTTTAGATGAACCTTTTAGTGGCTTATCACATGAAGAACAAATGATTATTGTTGATTTGATAAAACAACTAAATAGAGAAGGTCGCACAATTATAATCGCAGAGCATGTTTTGCGAGAACTTATGGCATTAGTACCTCGTGTTATTGTTTTACACCAAGGTAAATTAATTGCGGAAGGGCCTCCTAAGAAGGTTGTCGATAATAAAAATGTAATTGAAGCATATCTAGGTAGAGGTGGAGTTTAATGAGAAAACGTGATAAATCCCAACCAGATGAGACAAGTGATATACTTGAAGTAAAAAGAGTATATCACTACTATGGAAAGGCAAGAGCACTTGAAGAAGTGAATTTAAAACTTGAAAAGAAAACTCTTGAAGCAGTTATTGGACCAAATGGAGCGGGAAAAACTACTTTACTGAGGGTTATATCTGGTTTAGAAGAGATAGATAGGGGAAAAATATTTTTCAATGGAAAAAGAATTGATGAGATAGATGCTTATAAGATTGCTAGAATGGGAATTTCCCAATGCCCTGAACGACGTAAACTCTTCTATGATATGACTGTCCTCGAAAATCTTGAAATGGGAGCTTATGTATTAAAGGATAGAAAAAAGTTCAATGAACTCTTGGAATTTGTATTTGAAATGTTCCCTCGTCTTAGGGAAAGAAAAAAGCAACGAGCAGGAACACTTAGTGGAGGTGAACAACAGATGCTTGCTCTTGGTCGTGCAATAATGGCCAACCCTATGCTTCTATTACTAGATGAGCCATCATTAGGTTTAGCTCCAAAATTTAAAGAAATAATTTTCGAATCGATTAATCAAATCAAGGAAACAGGCACAACCACTCTTCTTGTTGAACAAGATGCTTTACTTGCAATGGATGTCTCTCAATACATTCATGTACTTGAAGAAGGAAAAATTGAGATGCGAGGTACTAAACAAGAACTTGAAAAGGAACCACGTATTAAAAAGGTTTATTTAGGAATATAAGGTGAAGTAAATATGTCAATTCCTTTAGAAACATTATTAAGAGATGGAAGAATTGATTTAATTCTAGCAAGAGTTGAAACAGATTCATCTCTTATAGAAGAAATAATTACTCTTCTAGATAGTGAAATTAGATCTATCCGATTCAATTCAATTCTAGTTTTAGGAGAATTAAGTCAAAAATCGTCATCAGCTCTCTCCAAACTAATAGAGTGTTTAGAAGATAACGATTGGAGTATATGCCGCGAAGCAGTTCGATCTATTGGAAAAATGGGGAATATAGCAGATAAAGCAGTTTCTGAATTATCTAAGCTAATAAGAAATGAAGAAGTATCAATTCGAAAAGAAGTAGCTATAACCTTAGGGAAAATTGGTTATAGTTCAGAGGAATCAATTTCTACCTTAATTACCACTTTAAAGGATGAAGATGCGGAAGTTCGAACGGAAGCCGCTACATCATTAGGCAAAATTGGACCAGAAGCTCGTGAATCGATTCCAAGTTTAATAAATGCAATTAGAGATTATAACTGGTCGGTTAGGATAGCAGCTGTGAATGCTTTATCAGAAATAGGAAAGGGTGCATTAAATGCACTACCTTATTTACTTAAATCGTTAGAGGATAAAGATTGGAGGGTACGGAAAGCTGTGATAACAACACTCAGCGAAATGGGATCTGACGTCGTTCCCAGCCTTTTGAAATATTTAGAACATTATAATCCCATTGTTCGTAAGAGCATAATTGAGACTTTTGGTGAGATGAAGCTCTCAGAGTCAGAAATTCTGGAAGAATTATCAAATACTCTTATAGAAACGAAGAAAGCCTCTTTCTCTTCTTTTTCTTTTTTTATTTTCTCCTTTCTTCTCTTCTTATTTTTTCTTTTCCTCATTTTTTCTTTTTTAAATTCTTATTTTCTTATTTTTTCTTTTCTTTCCCTCTTTTTCTCCATTCTCTCCCCCATTTTATCTTCCTCCTCTACTGGGATTAGGGGGCGAGCCGCTGATGCACTCCGTAATATCGGTTACCCAGCAATACCTACTTTAATTCAAGCGATTGATGATCCTAAAAAACAAGTAAGGAGTTTGGCAATTTGGGC
>JBHLPZ010000196.1:0-5815 GCA_048885325.1 Candidatus Odinarchaeota archaeon | reverse complement strand
TTGTATGAATATATAGTGTCTTGCGTATGCCTCGTATTCTTCCGAGTGTTTTCTTTATATAGAGCTCGTTTTCTAATTCTTCTTTTTTAAAATCAGGTGTCCGTGCAAATAAAGTTAGATATGGTTCCATTGTACCTGTAGCATGTAAACCACAAATATCATCTGTTATCTGAAGGATATCATTAATTTTAGAATCATTAAGTAAATATTGTTTCTTTAAAACCCATTGATTTATTTTTGCTAAAATAAATTCGTCCAAAATACACTTCAATTTAGATTTATGAGTGAATATTAATTGAATTATATCAAGACATTGTCTTTATATTTTTTTCCTTTAATGCCAAATAGAATGAAATTTTTCATTTTTGTCGTTAGAGGATTTTTTAATAAAGCTATTAATCAGTTTTTTAAAGTTATTAAACGAATTTTAATAATAATGGAATTTTAATAAGAAGGACTATTAAAAAGATCATAAATTATTGTTTTTATACTACTATAAAAGCGTATGCACTAACTATATTCTTAAAAAATTAGGAGGATATATTAAGAAAGGTGTATAAATTGTCTGGAAATCAGACCAAGGAAAGTAATGAAGCTGAAAAGTCCATTGTGGGCGTATTTGTGTGCCGCTGAGGTATTAATATCGCTGGTATATTAGATGTTCCTAGAATCGTCGAAGAACTTAATAAATTAGATGGTGTAAAAGCGTTTGAATATTTAAGCATGTGTACTGAAGGAGGGTCATCCTATATTAAAGAACAAATTGAAGAAAGTAAGATCGAAAGAATAGTTGTTGCAGCTTGTACTCCTAAAACGCATCAACCTGTATTTCATGCAATTCTTGCTGAAGCAGGCTTACCTCCAAGGTATTTAGAATTTGTAAATATCAGGGAACACTGTAGTTTTGTGCACCAAGCTCCTGAAGTTCGTGAAAAAGCACTCAAGAAAGCAATTGAGCTAATAAAAGCAGGGATAGCAAGAGCAAGACTTTTAGAAGATGTTCCAACTAAAACAGTTCCAGTCAGACCAGTTGCCTTAGTAGTTGGTGGAGGTATTGCTGGTCTAACCGCTGCAGTTGATTTAGGTGATGCTGGTTTTAAAGTCTATTTAGTAGAAAAGAATACTACTATCGGTGGAAGAATGAGCCAATTGGATCGTACCTTTCCAACCGATGATTGTTCAATATGAATTCTCGGTCCTAAAATGTTAGAGGCAAATCGCCATCCTAATATCGAATTATTAACTAATAGTGAGGTAACAGAAGTCGATGGATATATTGGTAACTTCACGGTTAAAGTCAATCATCATACAAGATATGTTGATGAAATCAAATGTACCGGATGTGGAGCTTGTACCGAAGTATGTCCAATATATGTACCTAATTATTTTGATGAAAACTTATCAGCAAGAAAATGTATCGATATCGCATTCGCACAAGCAGTGCCTGCTCTTTATGATATTACAAGGAAATCTTGCGTAGAATGTTTTGCATGTGTAGATTCATGTGAAGAAGATGCTATTGATTTCAGTATTCAAGATGAAATTATCGATTTGGAAGTCGGAACTATTATTGTTGCAACAGGATGGGATCTTTACGAAGGATCCGATTATGGATATGGGATTTATGATAACGTTATTAATCAAATAGAATTAGAAAGAATATTAGCTCCAAACGGTCCTACCTATGGGCATTTAAAAAGACCATCTGACGGTAAGCGTCCTACTAAGATTTTGTTCATTAATTGCGTAGGTTCTAGAGATGTAAGTAAAAATGCTCACTGCAGTGTAATTTGTTGTAATTTATCGCTTAAAAATTCAAAACTTATCAAATCAGAATATCCTGATTCCGAAATTGTTTGTACTTACATTGATATGCGATGTGCTGGTAAGGACTATGAAGAATATTATAGAAGGTCTCGTAATGCAGGAATTATATTTCTTAAAGGACTTGTCGGAAAGATAGAAGAAGATCCATTAACAAAAAACTTAACCGTACAATTTGAACCAGTTGGAACTGACACGGTAATTACTATGGAGGTACATATGGTTGTAACTTCTCCAGCGTCTCTTCCATCAAAGGGGACTGAAGAAATTGCTAAGGTGCTAAATATGGAAAAAAGTCCTGATGGATTCTTAAAAGAGTACCATGCTCGACTTGATCCAATTAGTACTAAAGTTCCTGGAATATATATATGTGGATCTGCTCAAGGACAAAAAGAAATTGATAAAGCTGTGAGTCAAGCAAAGGGAGCTGCTTCTACAGCAGGTATCCCAATGAGTAGAAAAGAATATAAAATGGAACTAATTCGTGCTACACCATCTGATGAGCGATGTGCAAAATGTTATAAATGTATTGAAGCCTGTCCTTATAGTGCTATTTCAGTAAATGAAAAAGGAAATTTAGTCGTTGATTTAATACTCTGCAGAGGTTGTGGTACTTGTGAATCTGTATGTCCTTCCAAAGCAATTGAATTAACCTACTTTAGAGATGATCAATATATGGCAATTTTAGATGAACTACTACCTTTAGAGGAGTAAAGAGGTGTATAAAATGGCAGAAGACCAGGATATTAAGATAATAGCATTTTTGTGTTGGAAGTGAGGATACGGTTCTGCTGATATGGCAGGAACGATTCGTGCTCAATATCCAGATTCTATTAGAACAGTATTGGTCCCTTGCACTGGCAGAGTTGGAGCTGACTTGGTTATGCGCGCATTCGGAAGAGGTGCTGATGGGGTCATGATTATTGGATGATACCCTCATGAATGTGATTATGAAACAGGTAATTATTTTGCATATCGTCAAGTTGATTACCTAAAAGAAGTTCTGAAATCTATGGGTCTTAGTGAAAAAAGATTACTATCTGGGAATTGTACCGCAGCAGAAGGTCAAAAATTTCAAAAGGAAGCTATTGAATTCGATAAAGTTATTCGTGAATTGGGACCCAGTCCTTTACGTTCTAAAGGCGGCGCACCAAAAAAAGAGAAAGCCAAGGAGAAAGCTAAGGCTTGAAGATTAATGTGTTAACTAATGAAGCTGAATTGAAAAAATGAGAATTCAGCTGAAGAAATGGGAGCACCATAAGACACATAAAAAATTAATTAATTTTAAAAAAAATTCATTGGAAGAGTTTTTAGTAAATCAATTTATAAAAGAATTTATAAAATAAATTTGAGTTGGAAATACCATGGATGCAATGGCAGAATATCTGATAAAGATTGAAGATTTTCCCAAATTACTTGTTAGTTTACTGAAAGAAAAAGTAGTAGATAAAATCATTGGAGCAGAAACAAGAATAGATAAAAAAACCAATCAAGAAGATCGATTTACAGTATCCCCACAATTATATGAAAAAGCAGAAGATATAACTAGCTTTCCATTAACTAATCTGCTCTCGTATGGCTATGCCAGAACTGACTCTGCAGCAAAATTTTTACATAAATCTGTTAATGGAGCAATGGAAGAAAAAGTAGGTCTTATAGCACGACCATGCGATACCAGAGCTTTAATTGAATTAGCAAAAATATCACAAGTAAATTTAGAAAATCTCTTTATTATCGCATTTGAAGATAGAGGAATGATAATCAATGCTTCAAGAGAAGTGAAAAAGGTAAAAAATGTTGATCTTACAAAAGTAGTAAAAGAGAAAATTGGAGATAAAGGTTTAATTCTTAAATTTGATAATGGGAAAACAAAAGAAGTAGCCCTGAATATTGCTGAAAACTGCACACGATGCATTCGAAAAATCCCTGTGGTAGCTGATATAGGGATAAGTGACCTTGGAATTCCTATTGATTCAGAGGAGATAATTCTTAAAGTCTATTCTGATAAAGGAGCTGATCTTGTCGAAAAATCTAAAATCGCAAAAAAAGATCTTCCGGCTGATATTAAAACAGCTCATACTGAAAAAATTAAAGAGCTTAAGGAAGAGGCTCTTGCTAAAAGAGCAAAAGATTTAGAAGAATGGGATAAACTTCCTCAAGCAGAGAAAATTACAAAATTACAAGAATGCACATCTTGTGGAATCTGTATACGTGCATGTCCTGTATGTTATTGTGTAGATTGCATTTTGCTGAAAAAGAAAAAAGAAAAAGCAATTGATAATGTATCATACCAATTGACCCGTATAGCTCACGTTGCAGACCGTTGTGTCGAATGTGGAAATTGCGATAATAATTGTCCTCAACATTTACCATTATCGTTATACTTCCAGTCTTTAAATGAGGCATTTAAAGAGAAATTTAAATATACAGCTGGTGAAAGTATTGATGATATCCCTTTCAGATCCGGGAAAGCTATTAAGCAAATGGAATTAGAAAAAGCATAAATCAAATTTTTTTATAATCACTTATTTTTACATACTTTTTACTTAAAAGTTAAGGTTTATATTCTCCATATTTTTTGTTCATATCTCATATTAGATATGAAATCTTATATACAAAACTATCTAAATTAATTATAATCCAATTAAACAATTAGAAATTTTTAATGACAAGAGATAAATGTAATAAAAGATTCCTGTTTCTTTTCCTTATTGTATTTACAATTAGTTTTTTTAGCAATGTTACAAGCTCCAAAGCATTATGGCAACAGGAGACTATTGAACCTGATTCTGCTATAGTTTATAACATTCCAAGTTGTACAACAGGTATGACTATTGATATCCAATATAATGTTATATCTGGTCCTGGTGGAGTTGATGCATATTTAGTAATCGGTCTTCATTCAGGATTATTGATTACTAAACCAAGTGTTTATGAAATATATGAAGATAATTCTATAAGTGATAATTGGGATTATGAAGTTCCTTCTGATAACGATTATTCCGTACAATTCTTTAATGATCACAATGAGAACATTGTTTTAAGATTCAATATTCAGACAAGCCGCAGTCGAGCATTTATGATCCTCTACATTAGTTTGGGAATAGCTGGACCTGTAATTACGGCAGTTATTGTTTTAATTTTGTTAAGGAGGAGAAAGAAAAGGAAAGTAATTAAGTCTATTGAACCACCCGAATCTGAAATTAGTGCTTAATTAGCTTTCCATCAAATTTATTAGCAAAATTGTTAGGATGACTCCTTAACAATAAAGTTTACAGAATGTTTATATAGAAAAGAGTTTAAATTAATAATATTCCAATTATAAAATGATTTTTATGGCGAGAAATCGATATAAAAAAATTCTTTATCTTCTTCTAATCACATTTGCAATCAGTTTTCTTGGAACTGTTAAAATATCCAAAGCATGGGTAGAGAGAAGTATACCAGGAGGTCAAGGTCTTTTTATCAACATTCCAGATTGTAGAGGTGGCGTAACATTAGATGTTCAATACGAGGTTTTATCTGGCCCTGGTGGTATTGAAGCCTATTTAGTAGAAGGAACTCATTATTATATAAATACTACACCAAGTTCATATTTAAAATATGATAATGATTCATCGGGGAATCACTGGGTATATGAAGTTCCTTCTGATAATGATTATTGCGTACAATTTTTTAATGATTATGGAACGACCATTGTATTAAGGTACCAAATTGAAACGAAAAGTATATGGGATATTATAGTAATTGTTGGAACTTCTGTGAGTATAGGTGCGTTAGTATTCGTAATATTATTACTAATCAAGAGGAGAAAGAAAAGGAAAGCACTTGAATCTATAAAACCAGAAAGTTAAATTTCTAGTTCTTTATCAAATACAATTAACGCCTATTTTGTTTAAAATCGAACCTAAGTCTTTTTTTTTATTCATTTTTAGCACTTTTATTAACACATTAATATAGTAATTTTTAAATATCAAATGCTCATAATGTT
>JBHLPZ010000195.1:0-5859 GCA_048885325.1 Candidatus Odinarchaeota archaeon | reverse complement strand
GGAAACGCTTTTCTCTCTTCAATATATTTTTCAGCAGCCTCAGTTGATTTATTAAGGGGGAACCATGCGGTTACAACAATATATGGCATAATTTTAACCTCTTTACTAATTAGATTTCTTTTAAAATTGGTTTTTGAACCAAGAATAAATCCATTTGCATTACACTTAAATATTTACAAATTTTTTAATTGTTTCTTACGGATATTAAGGACGATGAATATGAGGAAGTAATCTGTGCTAGAAAATTTAATGGGTATAAAGAATGCGTAGTTAATGACAAGTTAAATTTTTCCTCTCTAGTGTGGAAAAACTATATTATTATTGCAAATCCTTGTTTGACAATAGAGTTATATTATCTAATCCGAAAAAATAAATTCTTTCTATTTTTTTTCTAATCATTATTAGTTCAAAATATTAAATGTTAATTACACTTTAGATGTGAATATTATAACTGAGATTAAAAAGGGAGAAGACTCAGACCAGATCAGTGATGACATCAATTTTTACCTTGAAAAAATTTATGAACCAAACATAAGAAAGTTATTATATAGATGTTATCAATGTGTTCGCTGTAGTGGAGTCTGTCAACTTAGTAAAGTTCAAACTTTTGAACCTAGTAGAATAATCCAAATGATATTAGAAGGTTTTGAAGATAAAGTTTTTGAGAGTGGAGTCTTATGGGATTGTCTTACGTGTAACGCATGCCTCAAAAACTGTCCTGAGGGGATCAATTTCGCAGATATCGTGAGAATGGCAAAGTATAAAATGCGAGAAGTTTACAGTCAAAAACCAGATGATCTAATTGCTCATAAAGGTGTTTATACTACTATATCAGAAATAATGAGTGAGTCTCATATAATTCCAAAAAGATCTCTTGAATGGCTTCCAGAAGGATGTGAAATTTCAGATAAAGGAAATATCATGTATTATGTAGGCTGCTTACCTTACTTTAATTTTGAGTTTGAAAATTCAAATTCTATAGCAGAGAGCACTTTAAAAATTCTATACCAGATTGAAAAAGAACCAATTGTAATTCTTCAAGATGAAATTTGTTGTGGACATGACCTCTATTGGGGTGAAGGAAAACTCAAGGAATTTATAAATCTTGGAAAAAGAAATATTAAAAGGATTGAAGAAACAGGAGTAAAAACAATTATAACCGCTTGTGCTGAATGTTATAGGACATTTAAAGTAGATTATCCTGCAATTTTTGAAGATTTTAATAAAAAATTTGTAGTTAAGCATTTAATTGAGTATATTTATGAAAATTGGAAGGCGAAAAAGATTGATTTTAAGAATCCATCACAAAAGGAGGAACTAATTCCCTTTACTTATCACGATCCATGTCGTTTAAGTCGATTTTTACCTAAAGATAGCAATATCATTGAAAGTGTACGTGAAATCTTTTCTCATTTAAAAGAAATAGGATATAAATTTATTGAAATGGCACATAACAAAACTGATGCTCTGTGTTGTGGAGTAAGCTCTTGGATGAATTGTAATGACCGTTCGAAAGCATTACGTTATAAGAGATTATTAGAAGCAAAAGATGCAGGAGAAATAATGGTGACCTCATGTCCTAAATGTAAAATGCATTTTTCCTGTTTGCAAAATGATTATGAGGATATCTCCTCAATAGAAATTGTTGATTTTTCTGAATTCCTAGTAAATTTAATAAATATTGCTGAATCTAATCAAAAAGCGGGGGAAGAAAACTAATGGAAGGCTCAGTTTTAGTAATTGGAGGCGGTATCGCAGGAATACAAATTTCTCTCGATCTCACCGAATTGGGATTTAAAGTTTATTTAGTGGAAAGATCACCTTCGATTGGAGGGAGAATGGCACAATTGGATAAAACTTTTCCAACTTTGGATTGCTCTTTATGTATCTTAGCTCCAAAAATGGTTGAAGTTTTTCGCAATCCTAATATTGAATTAATGACATATCATGAAGTTCTTCAAATAGATGGAAAACCTGGAAATTTTACTGCAAAAATTCTTAAAAAGCCTCGATATATTGATGAAACTAAATGTAAAGGATGTGGAGAATGTTCTGCTAAATGTCCAAAAATAATGGCTCCAAATCCTTTTGAAATGAATATTGGTAAAAGAAAATCCGTTTATATTCCTTTTCCACAAGCAGTACCTCCAATTTATTTAATTGATTCAGAAATGTGTTTATATTTAACGAAAGGAGTATGTCAAATATGCAAAAAAGCTTGTCCTGCTGATGCAATAGATTTCGAACAGAAACCTGAAGAATTTGAGATTAAAGTTGGTGCTGTAGTGGTAGCGACGGGTTTTGAAATGCCTGCTGAAAAATTATCTTTAAGATGGGGATATAGATACGAAAATGTAGTAAGTGCTCTTGAATATGAAAGGATATTATGTGCATCTGGGCCATTTGGTGGACATGTTAAGCGATTAAGTGATGAAAAGGAACCTAATGTAATAGCTTTTGTACAATGTGCAGGTTCTAGAGATCTACATGAAAATGTACCATTCTGTTCAAGTGTGTGTTGTACTTACACTAGTAAACAAGCCATAATTACACAAGAACATTCAGATAATTCAGAATGTTATGTTTTTCGACATGATATTCGTGCATATGGTAAAAATTTCTATGAATTTACACAAAGAGCTCAGAATGAATATGGTGTAAAATATTTTCAATCTAAAATAAGTACTATTGAAGAAGATCCTAAAACGCAAGATTTAATGATACATTATGAGGATTTGAAAACGGGAGAATTTAAAGATTTCAGAGCAAATTTGGTAGTTTTGGCATCACCATTAGTTCCATCAACAGGAGTTCAAGAATTATCGAAAGCTCTAGGAATTGAATTAGATAAATATAATTTCTTTCAAGAAAAATCCTATTTTGATAAATTAAAATCCTCTAAAGATGGAGTTTATTTATGCGGATTTTGTCAAGGACCAATGGACATCCCAGAGACAGTTGCAGACGCTAGTGGCGTTGCTGCAGAGATTGCTGATTTATTAAGTTCTGTAAAATTTACACAGATAAAAGAAAAAGTATTTGATGTACCAGAAAAAGAAGTAAAGATCACTGATGAACCAAGAATTGGGGTGATGGTTTGTCATTGTGGCATTAATATAGGTAATTATGTAGATGTACCAAGAGTAGTAGAATATGTTAAAAAATTACCTAATGTTGTTGTTTGTGAAGCAAATCTATATTCTTGTTCTTCAGATTCTCAAATAAGAATTAAGGAATTAATTGCTGAATTTAATTTGAATCGGTTTATTGTTGCATCTTGTACTCCCAGAACTCATGAGTCATTATTTCAAGAAACGTGTCAAGAAGGTGGTTTAAATAAATATCTTTTTGAGCTTGTAAATATTCGAGATCAATGTTCTTGGGTTCATATGACTAAAAAAGATGCTGCAACTGAAAAAGCTATAGATTTAATTAGAATGCATGTTTCAAAGTCTAAATTATTAAAGCCACAGAGCGAAGATAAAATAGATATTACCCACACAGCTTTAGTTATTGGTGGGGGCATTTCAGGCATGACAGCAGCATTAAATATTGCAAATCAAGGATTTCAGACTTTTCTAGTAGAAAAAGATAATGAGTTAGGGGGAAATTTAAGATTTCTCAATGTATTATATCCCGTCCATAAAAATGCATTAGAATTATTAAATGAAACAAAAGAAAAGATCGAGAAAAATAATAAAATTCAAGTATTTTTAAGCAGTGGAATCAAGAATATTAAGGGTTATGTTGGTAATTATGATGTTGTAATTAGTGATTCAAATGACAAAATCCATGAGTTAAAAATTGGTACAATAATTGTTGCAACTGGAGGTCAAGAGTATAAACCATCAGGCCTTTTTGGCTATAATGAAAAAAATAAAAGTGTAATAACTCAATTGGAGTTAGAACAAAAACTACAAAGTAATGACAAATCTTGGCTGGATCAGATTAATCGAATAACATTAATATTGTGTGTTAATGCTAGACAAAATGATGGAATAACTTACTGTTCCAATATTTGTTGTGCAAATTCAGTTAAAAATGTAAGAATATTAAAAGAATTGAACCCTGATTTAGAAGTTGTAGTAATTTATCGAGACTTTCAAATGGCTAAAAAAGAATTCGAAGAATATTATCGTGATCGCAGAAAAGATGCTATATTTTTAAGATATGACTTAGATAATTTGCTAGAAGTGAAAAAGGAAAAAGGAAGTCCTGAAAAATATCAGATAAAAGTGTTTGATACTAATTTAAAAGATAATATTGAATTTGAAACAGATTTGGTGATACTTTCGACCCCAATGATTCCTGCAGATAATTTAAAAGAACTAGCAATGATGCTTAAAGTCCCACTAGACAAAAATGGTTTCTTTTTAGAAGCTCATGTTAAATTGAGACCATTAGATTTTGCTACAGATGGGATTTTCTTATGTGGATGTGCTCAATGGCCAAAAAATATTCAAGACTCTATTGCACAAGCTAATGGCGCAGCGGGAAGAGCAAGTAGATTCTTAAGTGCAGATAAAATCACCACCTCGGGATTAGTAGCAGAAGTCTCAGAAGAAAAGTGTATTGGATGTGGTGAATGTGAGGATGTTTGTCCTTATAAAGCAATAAATCTCATAGAAATTGAAAAAGAATTTGAGGATATTAAGATAAAAGTCAAAAAATCTAGTATCAATGCTGCTGTATGCAAAGGTTGCGGAACATGCGCTGCAACCTGTAAAGTTGGAGCTATAATGGTTAAGCATTACGATTACGATCAAATTTCCACAATGATTGATTCATATTTATTAGAAAAGGAGGAAATTAAAAACGGTTTATAGGTGATAAACATGTCAAAATCTAAAAAACAAACAAAAAGCAAAGAATTTGAACCAAATATTTTAGTTTTTTGCTGTAATTGGTGCAGTTATGCTGGAGCAGATTTAGCCGGAGTTTCGCGATTTCAATATCCTCCTAATATTAGAATCATAAGAGTCATGTGCTCTGGGCGAGTAGATCCCTCATTTGTTTTAAAGGCTCTGAAGAATGGCGCTGATGGTGTTCTTGTAAGTGGATGTCATATTGGTGACTGTCATTATATTACTGGGAACGAATATACTCAAGAAAGATTCGGAAGATTACATAACATCTTAATTAAGCAATTAGGTGTCAATCCTATGCGCGTTCGATTAGAATGGGTCAGTGCTTCCGAAGGTAAGCGTTTTGCTGATATAATAACTGAATTCACAAATCAAATTAAAGAATTAGGGCCCTTAAAACAGTAAATCTATGAATTAAAAACTCTTTTCTTTAATCAATCCTCTTATTTATATTTGCTTTAAATGTCTTCAGATAAAACATCAAATTCTGCGTTTAACCAACACAACTCGTCATAAGTTTTAGAGAGGTTGAAAATTTCCTCTGCCTTTTTTCTTATATCTTCTTCACTTGGTATTGAAAGTGCTTTTTTTTGAATTTTCTCTGCTAATTTCCAACACAACTCATCATAAAAATGTTTTTCTAAAGATAAATAATAAGCAGCTACATCTATATGACTTTTGGTTTCTAAAGCTGTATCTTTTATATTTAATGGAGTTGACTGTCTGAAATCTTTAAGTTGGTTTAACCACTCTTTAATTCTTTCCTCTGGTTTTTCTGTAATATTAGATAAACTCATATAAAGAACTCTTAAGAAAAGGTTTTATTAAAAGTTTTATGTAGAAATTCAATTCTTTGTTTTTCAATACAATTTATATCGTATAATGCTCATTTTCTGGATGTATTTGTTTTACGAATTGAAAATTAAAAATTTCGTCCCTTTCTAGCATTTTTTTAATATAACCTAGAGTAAAAAGAGATTGTACAAATTCCATT
>JBHLPZ010000194.1:0-5890 GCA_048885325.1 Candidatus Odinarchaeota archaeon | reverse complement strand
TTCTGAAAGCGAATTTCCCTTATTAATTAATGCTGTCGTATTATTAGGTTCGAGTTCAAGTATTTCATCATAAAGTTTAATGGCTTCAGAAAAATCTCCTGATTTGAAGTGATCTTTCGCTTCATTTAAGAATACATTGATCATGTTATGGGAAGCCGCTTCTTTACTACGGTAACCAATTTCATAATCTGGATTGACTTTTAAAGCATTATTAATAGAATCAAACGCTTCTTTATATCTTTTAAGTTCTGTAAGCGTGGCCCCTCTATTATTCCACGATTTATACACTTCTGGATCTATCTTTATAGCTTTATCGAAACATTTGAGTGCTTCATCAACATCCTTCTCATAATTCAGGTAATAAATTCCCTTAAATTCCCAAGTTAAAGCGATATTTGGATCTAGTTCTATCGATCGATTTAAATCTTCAATTGCCTTTTCATTTTGACCGCTATTAAAATATGCATATCCTCTATTAGTTAAAGCGAATGGATAATCAGGATATAATTTGAGAACTCTACTATGTATATTTATTTCTTCTTCAAAATTTCCAATTGCCCCCTGAAGTTGAGCTTTACTAATTAAAAGATCTGGATCATCTGGATTTATCTCCAATCCTTTATCAATCCATTTTGTCGCTTCTACTTTTCCAAGTCCATCTAAAATGGCCGCTTTTAATTTATAAGCTGTAATATCATTAGGATTACTTGTTAATTTTTGATCAATAGCTTTTAATGCATCACTTATTTTTCCCCTATCTACTAATTCTATCACATCTTTATCTGCTTCTTTTAAAGCTACAGGGCTAATGTGATAAGCTTTAAATGCCGGAATCTTTTTATCATCAAATATCATTCCTTCTTTGATTTTCATCCCCGGTTTTATAACTTCGGGAGAAGTTCCTTGTATTATTGACATCATTTTTGCAATTGATTCATCAGAAAAATCCTCAACCATTATTGCATCTTGACGGTTAAAATGCTGGGGAGGAACTTGTTTAACTGGTTCAGTTTTAACAAGCCAAGTCTTAAGAGGCATCCATTCATTGTAACCTTGAGGTTTCACTTTAATTTCCCCATATGTTTCAAATTTGATGAAACTTCGCGCACTGATTGCTTTGCTCTTTTTATAACTGAAAATTGATGCAACGATTATAATTGGAATGCCAATTATCAAGATTATGAATGGATTGAGACCAGTCCAATAGCCTATACCAAACAAATCATAACTAAAAGAAGCTAAAAGAGCCCAGAATGTAAAAAAACCCGACGGAATTAATATTACGTATAATATTATTTTAATTATTTTCCATTTGTTAAATAATTTAATGCAGTCTCTACATGCTGGCACTGTTCCAGATTTTATGGTTGTCGTGGAATATCTTCTTGAACCACTAGTTTCTTTTACAACATGGCGATAATTTAATATGTTTTCTGAAGATTTACATCTAACACATTTTATCATTACTATTATATACACCTTAAGATTTTTGTTGATCTATTAATTTGATTTTATCTTATATAAATGTTTCAGATGTTTATATCATCTAATTTGAAATGTTGAATATAGCCTCCATTCTTATAATGAATGATAAGTAGTAGGAAAAAAAAAAAATGTTTAAGATTTTTTTTTATCTATTCTGGCATTTTAAGTCCAACCATAGGTAATGCTTCTGCTCCCGACATGAAAACTTCAATTTCATATTTCAGGTTTTTAACAAGATTTCCAAACATAAGCATTCTTCTGTATACTAAATCTAAAGTTTCCTGAAGTTTCCCTTCTTTAACATCATCTACGGCAAGGCCCTTAAATCCTTCCGTAGTTGCTTTGACACAGGCAGCTACAACTGGTTTATATAAGGTTTTATCTGCTGGGTACTTTTTCATGACTTCAAGATACGCCTTACCAACTGCTTCAGCTTCGCTATGAGGCCATCGAGTGTGAATTAAAACTATGGGCATATTTCTTCACTCCTTTATTTATTATTAATTTAGATAATTGAACTTAGAAGAGATTTTACCCTCTTTTATGAATATTATTTTTAATCAAAATTTATTGAAAATATCTGTGAACTTCAATAAGAACAATATTCATTTAAATATTTTCTCTATTTACTTAAATATCTAAAATTGGATAGAATTTATTAATACTTATTTAACTATCCTATCCAACAATCGATATAATTAAATATTCAAATAACTGGTGAACTAAAATTGAGTTTAAAATTGGAGGATGTGAGAGAAGAAGATAGAGGAATTCTTGCTCCTTGTGGTATTCTTTGTTTAGGATGTGATACCCATATTGGAGAGGGCGTCGAAGCTGCTAAACAGCTTAAGAAAATTTGGGAAGGGTGGAATATGGAAGATGTTGGGCCATTACTTGGTTTTAGCCTTAAAGGTATCCAATCAATGCTTAAAACGTTGAATAAATTTATAGATATGAATAAACGAGGAAATTGTCCCGGTTGTTCTCAAGGAGCTCCTATGGCTAACGCATGTGGTATAGCTTTATGTGTTAAATCCAAAGGGTTCTGGACCTGCGCGGAATGTGAGGATTATAATCCAGATTCAGATAATCCATGTCCCCATTCAAAAGAGGGAGCTGTACCAACAAGCGATAGTAGTATAATGATGAAAATAATTTGCAGACGTTATAGTGGGAACACTATTGAGAATTTGAAAAGATGTCGAGAAATCGGATATTCAGACTTTATTAAAGAAGCTCAAGAAAAAGTCAAAAATGGATGGAGAACATGGCAGACAGTTAGTAGAGAAATGCTTTTCACTGAAGCAACAAAAAAATAAAATTTCTTTATATTTTTTATTTTCTATATTTTAGAAATAATATAAAAAAAATTACTGCTCTTAATTGACTTCTTTATTTTAGAAAAAATATAAAAAAAAGAATTAATTAATTTTTTACTGTTGTTTTTCCCACTCGAAATCAAGTTTTACAAATTTTGTGGAATATAGATAAGCAACAAGTATAATTAAAGAACATATTGGACCCCATATAATATAGCCAACTGAAAAGGAGTTTGTTCCAACAGTAATTTTAGGTAATGCCAATATAGCTCCCATAATTATTAAACCAATAGCTTGAAAAATGTTTAACACTATACTAGGAAAGCCTTTATAAATTCCTGCTCTTAATTCGCCAGTTGTTTTTTCGTCATCTTCAGTAATATCCGCAATAAAAATTGGAGGGAGTAAAAACCAACCAGACATACACCCTGTTATCCCAAGAATAAAAATTATTCCAAATATAAAGGACGGAATTGGAATCGCACCAAATATAGAGAATTGAAGGAAAACGATTGCTATTAAAAAAACAAATAAAAGACTATCTTTCTTTCCTAATTTACGTGTTAGTTTTCTCCATATATATAAGAAAATTAATATCCCAAAGAGAAAAATAGCTGCTGCTATATAGTAATCTATATCTTCAAAAGCTAAAACTACTTCTATGAATAGTAAAATCAATGAACCTACCATTACCCAAGCAACACTAGCGATACCAATCATAACAGTTACTAATAAATAATTTTTATTTTTCAGAATGATCTTTAAATTTTGAAACATACTTGATTCCATCTTAAAGTGAGGTTCTGTAGGGATTAAAAAGCTAATTACATAATAAAGTAATACGGGGATAATTCCAAATATTATTACACTATAAAAATACTCTGTTGGAATAACTTCAGGGCTTAATTGTATTTTATCAATAAAATCTGTTAATATTAACATTGAAAAAAGGGTCATTATTGATGATCCAAGAAAACCAAATGTATATTGGTATTGAGATGCTCTAGGTCGTTCATCAACACTAAATTGTTCAGCCATCCATGAATCATAGGGAGTTGTAACACCGAAACTAAAATTGAAGATTTGATACAATATTAATAACCAAAGAAATAATGCATTCGGATCAGTAATATCTATTATTAAACTTGGCATTAATAAAAATATGAAAGATAAACCAAGTATAGGGCTCAAAATAATTAAATATGGCTTTCTTCTTCCCCATCGAGTATATTTTGCATCACTAATCCAACCAAAGAAAAATTGAGATGCAGCAACAGTAAGTTTACCTAAACCTAAAGCAATTCCTACTAAGAGTGGATCCAGGTTATATCCTGCGATATACAAAGTAGCTAATGCAAAATCTGCAAAGCCCATCTGAATGTTTGTACCAAATTTTGGGATTCCAAACAGAAAGAATTTACTCCGTTTACTTTTAACCCTTGAAATAGATTGTGTTTGATTCATAACATTTCAACTGTTATTTTAAAATTTTTTATTGGAAATTGAAAAAAGTATTATGTGAAAGAATTCAATATTAATTTTTAAAGATTAGTTAAATTTTTGTTAATTAATAAGTTACTTTATTATTCGCAAAAATTACCTTTAAAAAAATATAATAAATCTTATGTTTGAGATTTAGGATGACAAAAGAATTAACTCTCCGCCAAAGAGTCTTAAATACGTTTGCGCATAAGAAGGTTGATAGATTAGTTTTTAGTCCCCGTCTTTATTATTGGTATAATGGCAATAAATTATATCTCAGACCCAAAACAGATGAAAAATGTCATGCAAAAATACCTCCTCAATTTTTAAGGAAGAGTCAGCGAGCGATATATGATTATCTCGAGGCGAGCCCAAGGTATGTTTTAGAATCTTATTATATACCTTTTATCTGGAAAAGACCTAAATTAAAGAGTGGTGTGAAGATAAGATTGGCGCGGGGTTCTATAAAAGGGGAACTTTTGACATATTACAAAACTCCAATCGGCAAACTGAGGAAAATAACTAAAGGGGGGCATATTACTGAATATCCTTTGAAAAAATTAAAGGACATAAGAGTTATGAAATATATTTTGAACCACAGCAAATTTGAATTTATTTATCCACTTTTTAAATATGCGAAAAAAAAATTGGGCGATAGAGGCGTTGTTTGTACCTACTTTTATCGTTCTCCATACATGCGATTGATTTTGGAATATATGGGATATTCTAAGACAATTATTTATTTAAAAAAGTATCCAAGTCAAATGGAAAATTTTTTAAGCTTCATTGATGAATGGAATGATGGAATGTTCGAAATACTCTGTAATTCTCCTATTAAAATTTTTAATTTCGGAGAAAATATAGATGCAAATTTGGCTCCACCAAAATATTTTGAAAAATATCTAATTCCCTATTATGAAAAAAGAGTGAAACAATTCCATCGAGCTGGAAAATATTGTCATATCCATATGGATGGTTCGTTAAAAGATTTACTTCCCTATTTAGACCAACTTCCTTTTGATGGATTAGAAGCACTTACAGCTCGACCTCAGGGAGATGTTACATTAGAAGAATTACAAGACGCAATTGGTAATAAGATATATCTTGATGGAATACCTTCTATAACTTTTTTACCACATTATTCGCTAAGATATGTTCGAGATTACACTCAAAAAGTATTAGAGATGTTTTCGCCCAATATAATATTAGGCGTATCAGACGAAATGCCTCCAAATGGAGAAATTAGGAAGATCGAAATGATCGCAGATTTAATAAAAAATTTTGAACCAATTTAGTTTTTGCCTCAGTATTAACTCATCTATCATATTTGGGTCCAAAAAGACTCTTTAATTAGTATTATGTTAAGAACTCTTTCCATTCCTCAATTGTTAATTTAATCATTTTGACTTCTATTTCATTCTTCGTTTCTTTTAGTTTTTTCTTGCTTTCTCCTATTTTATTTTTTATAAAATTGTTCAATTTAACAATATCAATATCTTTTTCTTTCAATAATTCAAGAAGTTGACTACAAATAGAATCTCTTATTAAGTATAAATCACACGCTTCTTTCGATAAGTTTGCAATTAGAGATGGATGATACATAT
>JBHLPZ010000193.1:0-5907 GCA_048885325.1 Candidatus Odinarchaeota archaeon | reverse complement strand
AAATGCATAGTATAGGTATCAGCACCGTCTAGTTTAAATATTGCATAACCATAAGGAAAAGGACGCATCCCTCCTGTATTTGGATCTACAAATGGATAATTTACAACAGTGAATCCTGCTAATGTACCTCTGGGAGATAACTCTACCATATCATCTAGAGTCATTTCAACTAAACAATCTGCACATACACCTCTAGGAGGAAAGTGTACCTTGCCGCATTTAGGGCATTTACTCCCGAGAATTTTTTTATTATTCTTCAATTCTTCAAAAAATTTCACTGCAAGTTTACCAATTGAATAACGATATGGAAGATCAGTTTTCCATTTAATTTCAAATACCTTTTCTTTATCTTTTCTTTTACTCATTTAGTTCACCTCGTTGGTTCCTTACCTAATATCAGTATCTCAGTCCAAAGGCTTCCTCCAAAGCCCATTGAGAGAGCTTTTTCGACATCTGGAACTTGCCTTTTTCCACCTCTGCCCATTACTTGAATGGCTGCTTCTGCTACTCGAACTAAAGCTGTAGCACCAATTGGATTCGTACTTAAAACCCCACCTGAAGGATTGACTGGTAGTTCACCCCCCATTTGAGTAATACCTTCATCTAATATTTTTCCACCTTCTCCATATTTACAAAAACCTAAAGATTCTGTCCATGACAGCTCACTCCAAGAAGTAGGCTCATAAATTTCAGCAACATCTAAGTCTTTAACGGGATCTTTTATTCCAGCCTTTCTATAGGCCACCTTTGAAGCAATGGCAGCTGAGGGGAGATCATACATAATTGTATCAGTACCAAAGGTATAATAATGAGCTGTTGCAACTGATTGAACCCAAGCTGGATTATCTGTAATTTTTTTCGTTTCTTCCTCATTAGCATAAATAATAGCACACGCTCCTTCACTTTGAGGACAACAATCATGCAATCTCAATGGGTATGAAATCATCTGTGAACTCATTACATAATCTACGGTAATATTAGGCATTTGCAGATGAGCAAATGGGTTATTAGCTGCATTACTTCTATTTTTAACTGTTACCTTTGCCGCTTGTTCAGCTGTAATTCCATATTTCGCTGCATATGTATTAGCCATAAGTGCAAGAGGTCCTAAGGCTCCTGCTAAAGAGGGACGTTCCCACACTGGATCAAAAGCAGTAATAATTCCAGTAGTGGCCCCTCCCTCATTTAATTTTTCCCAACCTATAACTAATACTTTGTTATAAATTCCAGAAGCAACATTATAATATCCACAAATTGCCAAAGAACTTCCAGTTGTGCCACCTGTTGCTATCTTTACAACTGGTTTTAAATATCCAGGTGCAGCGTCAATTCCGCACCATAATTCAGAGAAATTTATACCCTCAAAGTGATCCATATTTCCAATTATAATCGCATCAATATCTTTTGGTTCAAGTTTAGCATCATCTAAAGCCATTTTAGCAGCTTCATAAATCATTTCTGGGATATTTACATCCCTTCGTTTACTTCTAAATTTAGTTTGCCCTATTCCAACAACTGCCACATCATTTTTAGGCACTTTTTCATTCACCTCCAAAAATTAATACACAATTACCTTGAGAGCAAATACCATTCATACCATTTGCTAATCCTAACTTTGCATTATTAATCTGTCTTTTACCTGCCTTACCCATTAATTGTAGGGCAATTTCGGCTACTCGAATTAAACCATTTGCCATTGTTGGATTACTTGAAAGTACTCCCCCAGAGGGATTAACTGGTATGTTTCCACCCATTTGAGTCTCTCCACTATCAAGAAATTTACCTCCTTCACCTTTATTACAGAAACCTAAAGCTTCATAAGTCATAAGCTCATGAACAGAAAAAGCATCATACACCTCTGCAACATCTAAATTTTTAACAGGATCATTTATTCCAGCCATTTTATAAGCTTCCTTTGCCGCTAGTTCTAATCCTATTAAATCACTCATAGTACGATGACCTATATAATAAGCATCAGTACAATTTGCATATCCTTTTAACCAAACAGGAGTATCTGTGAACCTTTTTGCCAATTCTTCAGTAGTTAATAACATTGCCACCGCTCCATCAGAGAAAGGAGGAAATTCCAACTCTTTTAAAGGATATGCCATCATTGGTGAATTTAAGACTTCATCAAGAGTGACTTCCTTCCTTAGATGTGCATAGGGATTATTTAATGCGTTCTTCCGATTCTTTACTACTACGTTTGCTGCTTGTTCTTCAGTGAATCCATATTTTGTCTTATACATATTAGCCATTAAACCCGCAGAGGAGATTTGATCTAAACCTAAATGTCTCTGATAATACGGATCAAAAATTGTATTATTTACAAGATATTGATTTACTTCAGAACACTTGCAATGTGATACAACCATAACTGTATCATATTCTCCAGAAAGAATTCTCATTGCCGCATAAACATATGCAAAAGCTCCATCACCAGAAACTCTAGATTCTGATTTTCCAACTGTTCCCACGGCATCTTGAATTGCCATATTAGCAATTGTTCTTCCGTCATTAAAGTCATTAGAACTTGTTATAACAGAACCAATATCATCGTTAGTTATACCTAAATCATTATGTAGCTTCTTAACAACTTCAAATACAAGCTCCATATACGTCTGATCTATCTTCTCTGCTTCATATTTAGTTTGAGCAACTCCTACTATCGCAACTTTATTCATCTTAACTTACCTAACATTTTTTTCTCATTAAAATTAAGAATTATTATATTATTGATTAAATCTTATATAAATAATTTTTAATTAGATAAATAGGATACTCTAAATAAATGATAATTTAACTTTCTGTTAAAAGCTTTAACTGATTTGTTTAAAATTTTACAAATTTAAAAATAAAAAAAGAAGAAGTTATCTAATTTTAGTAGTTGACTTTGTTTAGACCCTTAAGTTTTAGCATCTTTCTTGCTTCATCGGGAGTTGCTACTTCACGTCCAAGCTCATTTACAATCCTTACCATCTTTTCAACCAATTCAGCGTTGCTTTTTGCCAATATTCGTTCTTTCTTTTCGATATCATATCCGAGAGAGATATTATCTTCCATTCCCACTCTTATATGACCACCCATTGTTGCGGAAATAGCCCCTAAATGAAATTCTCTGGGATACCCAAGTCCAATTACAGACCATGTAAAACTTTTTTCTCCCAAGAGTCTAAAAGCTTCGGTATGTAAATGCATCAATTCCCATGGTGTATTTCCAGTTCCACCTAGCACTCCTAATACAAATTGCATATGAAGAGGAAGTTTTAACCATCCAAATCTAACCATAGCTCCTGCATTCCAGAGACCACTGGTGCTATAAATTTCAAGTTCAGGTTTAACATCATTTTCATACATAGTTTTTACAAATTTCTCCAGATCTATAAAACTATTCTGAAAAACCAATCCTTTACTCATAGTTACTAGTGCTTTTTCCCAAGGGTACTTCCATTCTTGAATTTTTTCCATTAGAGGGAAAATTGAAAAATTCATGGACTCACAATTAAAGGAACACATTTCCGGTTTAAATTCTGGAACAACGGAAATTCTTTCCTCTGCTGTCATTCCAGCACCTCCTCCAGTAGTGCAACATACCACTACATCTGTTTTAGCTTTAATTTTTTCAAGAACTTCTCTCCAAATCCCCAAATCAGAAGAGGGCATAGCAGTTTTAGGGTCCCTAACATGAACATGAACAACAGCCGCACCTGCATCGCAAGCTTTTTTAGCTTCTTCAGCGATCTGATCTGGAGTTATTGGCAGATATGGTGTTTGAGAAGGTATTGTAGCTGAACCCGTGAGTGCACAAGTAATAATGCATTTATCCCTCCAAGCTGTTAGTACAGACATTTGTCCATCACTTCAAAATTCTTTTTATAATTAATCTAATTTCTTGTTAATTTTATAAGTTTATAATTTATCGGAATTAAAAAATATAAAGGTTTCTTTAGTTTGAGTTGAAAAATGCTATTTAGATTACAAAATTGGAAAAAAATGATATATAATGGATTAAACCATGAGCTTATTTATTATCTTCTTTAAAGTAGCTAAATACTGTCTCCGTAAATAATTCTAAAACTTGAAAGTACTTCCCTACTCCCCAAACTTCAATTAAAAAATGTTCTACACCAGCTTTAACATATTCATCGATTTGCTCAATACAATCCTCGGGACTCCCAGAAATGACCATTGAATCAGCAATTTCTTGGGGAATATTTTCTTTTGCAAAATCTAAAATTTCTTTTTCTTTTTTTGTGTTTTCTAATTCTCTGACTGTTTCTTTATAATAACGGCCATGAGTAATATCATTAGGAATTTTAATATTATACTCTTCAAGAATATATGGATTTAAACTTAATGTAAAACCCCCCATTCGAGCCATCTGCCGAGCAGAATCAGGATTATCTTTACTAATAATCACAAATACTTCACATGCTTTTTCTATTTCATCTAATCTTTCTGCTTTTCCCAGAATTTTTAAGTTTTTCATAAATAATTTAGCATTATGTCCGGTAGGAATCCAACCATCTGCATATTTTCCTGTAAACTCAATTAATCTTGGACCATTTGCAGCTAACCAAAGCTCAGGAAGTTGTTTCATAGGATATTGTAAACGAGCATTTTTTAGATGAAAAAACTCACCAGAATAATTGATACTAATATTCTTTGATTGAGCAGTCCTCCATAATTCTCTTATAACTTCCACAGATTCAATCAACCTTAAAGCTGGTTTGTTCCAATTAATTCCAAAATCATTTAAGTTCATAGCTTCTCCAGCACCTAAACCTAAGATAAATCTATTATTTGACACTCGTTGTATTGTTAGTGAATCTAAAGCTATTTGAGCGGGATGCCGTCTATGTGAATCACAAACACATGAGCCTATCTTTAAATTCTTAGTTTCTAAAGCAGCTATAGGTAATAAAACATTACAGCTGGGAACTTCTTTAGTTTCAGTAGCATTTAAATGATCCCAAATAAAGACGGAATCATATCCTGCTTTTTCAGCATATAGAATTGATTTTAAGTAATCCTTAGTTTTTAGCCCAAGTGTCCCAACATTAGCGCCGTGTTGAATCCCAAACTTTACACCCATTTTTATCAACCATTAATCTAATTGGATTATTCAATCTTAAAAAATTTTAATATAAGATCTGTTTAAAACTTTAAAAAGATTTAACATCTTTGGGAACATATTGACATAATTAAAATTAAATTTTCTTTAGGATTAAACACAAATAGAGAGGTGATAAAAATCTCAGAAGAAGATTTGTCAAAGAAATTAGTTATAAGTGCTGCTCTTACAGGTCCCGCAACTAATAAAGCACAAAATCCTAGTGTTCCATATACTGCAGAAGAATTTGGAGATGAAGCAAAAAAATGTTATGAAGCAGGGGCAGCAGTAGTTCATATTCATGCCAGACATCCAGAAAAGGGAAATCCAACGCATGAATTAGATATTATTGGTGCTGTATTAGATAATATTAAAGAAAAAGCTCCAGAGATCTTAATTAATTTAAGTACAGCAATAAGTACTATAGTGACTCCTAAACAAAGGATAACCCCCATTGAAACATTTAAACCACCAATAGCATCATTAAACTCTAATTCGATGAATTTTGCTGTAGGAGACCATAAAACTGGACAAGTTGGGCTTGGTGCTAAATATATATTTGCAAATACCTTTGAAACAATACAAAAATTTGCTAAAACAATGAAAAAAGTAGGGACTAAACCAGAAATAGAAATATATGATATGGGTGGAATGTATAATATCTTACATTTAGCAAAACAACAGCCAAAAAGAATCCTTGATCCTCCACTTCATTTTCAGTTTGTTTTCGGGGTTTTAGGAGGTGTCCCATTTTCTTATGAAAATTTAGCACATCTCATGAATATAAAACCTCC
>JBHLPZ010000192.1:0-5950 GCA_048885325.1 Candidatus Odinarchaeota archaeon | reverse complement strand
GGAATATTTGCCTTTATAGAATCTTCAGTATTAAACTATTATGGTATCCCTGTTGTAGACCCAACAACAACTTTTATAATATCTATAATGAGCGGAGCTGTAAGTGGAGTATTTTATGGCGCTTTTGCATTACTATTTACAAAAACAGAATATTATTAAATTTATTTTCAATTACTTTTTCTTTTTCTAAAAGTCTGAAATAAAGAAATTGGTATGTCTTACTAAGATTTTAATTTTTCTTTTAAATTTTTCTATTTTAAAAAAAAAAACAGATATTAACTGGTTAATATACATTACGTTGTGAAATTAATATAAGATTAACAATAGTATATGTAAAATTCGACTAATTTACTTTGAAGAGTCATGATTTTGAGAAGTTTAATTGATAAATTATCCGACAGAATTTCTGAAATCGTTTTATACATAATATAATTCTATTAATGGCAATCTTTAAATGACAATGATAAGTGATAAAAAGATATGAGCTCAGGGAAAATTCTTAATACGTACCAATTTAATTTGAGTAATGAATTTGGCTTAAAACAAGATTTTATTTATAAGGAAGAAAATCTGATTAGTAATCCTCTGGTTCTTGACCCAAAAGATAATGTTAATAGTTTAGAGAATCTTCTTTATAGAATAATTGAGATTCACTTCTTATTAAAGACTAACCCAAAATTATCTAATAATCAAAGGTTAGATTATTGTAAAATTGAGAGGAACTTAATGATCCAATATTTAAAACAAGTTGTAAAAAAAATTTAAATATCTAATCAATTTTAAAATTATGTAATTTTAAATAGTCAATATAATTACAATATAAAGATATACTGTTGGCAGCATCTCTTAAGGAGAAATAGTAAAGAATTCGTTCTTTATGTAATACTTTCTTAGTTGATGAAAATCTTTGCGACGATTCAAGGGAATCTGCTATGCTTGGTAAACATATAGCAAAAGGTTTATTTGTTGTTTTTTTTACCTTTACCAATCTTTTAAACACATGGTTATAGATAAAATGTTGCCATAACGGTATTATTAAAATATCAATATTAGGATCTGCCTTGACTATTTCAATACATTCTATAAACACTTCCACTACAAATCCAAGAGCTCCTAAATCTACTGGATTTCTTATGTTTACATTTTCATATGGGAGTATCTTACTGAGTTTTTCTTGCGAAGTTTGAGTTAATTCGGGTACTCTTAAATTATGGAATGAAAATAAATCTGTGCAATTCACTGAATTGCCCCCACCAGGGGTAATAATTCCAATATTTCTCCCCTTAGGAATATTTTTGGGAAATAATAACTCAAAAGTTTTTATTGCATTCCAAAATTGTTCATTATCCTTAACTAAAGTAGCTCCTGTCTGTTTAGCCATCGCATTCCAAAATCTCAAATCGCTTGCTATCGCACCCGTATGAGAAAATGTTGCTCGAGAACCATCTTTAGTATATCCTCCTTTCCATATAATTACAGGTTTTTCTTTGGTTGTTTTTTTTAATTCTTCAAAAAAATTATGACCATTAGCTGAACCAAAAGATTCTAAATATGCAGCTATAACTTTAGTTTTAACATCTTGACTATAATGTTTAATGAAATCAACACAATTCAAATCTATTTGATTGCCGAATGAAATCCCATATCTAAGTCTCATATCTCTTTTGGAACTAACATCTATTAATTGATTTAAATGCCCTCCTGATTGAGACATAAATGAAATAGATCCAGGAACTACAAACGGAGTGCTAAATGAGAATGCCATTCCTGTATCTGCATTATAAGGTCCTAAACAATTAGGACCAATAATTCGAGTATCAGATCCATTAATAATACCTTTTATTTCTTGTTCTAATTGTAATCCTTCAAAATCACCCGTTTCTGAAAATCCTGATGAAAAAATGATCACCCATGGAACTTTTTTCTCAACACATTCTTTTAAAACTTTAGGGATGATTTTTGTTTTTACAGAAATATATACGGTATCAACTGGATAAGGTATATCTAATATGGACGCATAGCATTCCCAATCTAGAATTTTATCATATTTTGGATTAACTGGGTAAAAGGTTGTTGACCATTTTGATTCCTTAAAAACACTTAAATACAACATTGAACCAAATTTGGAATTTTCAGAGGCTCCAATAAAGGCTATATGCTTAGGGTAAAATAAGGTGTTAAATTTTTCAAAGCTATATTCTGTCGATACCATTTAACTAGAAAAAAAATCGAATGATTAAATTCTTTTTGATAGAATTCAAACAGAACTTAAAATTCATCAACGAGAGATTTTGGTTTCTATAGGAGTTTAAAATTTTTACATATTTATGTAAAAAACTAAATTTTTAATGTTAAATACAATTAGAGTACTCATAATAATTCATAAAACAATAATTAAAAATAGTGAAACTAAAGAATGGCAAGACCAAGCCCATTAGAAGTTTATGCCCTTCTTGATAAATCAAACTGTAAGGATTGCGGATACGATACTTGTATGGCGTTTGCTACAGATTTACTCGAAAGAAAAATCAGGGTAAAAGATTGTACTCATTTAATGCAAGATCCTAAACAAGCAAAAAATCGTGTTAAATTAATAAATTTAATAACCCCTCCTCAGAAATCAGTAATTATTGGAATTGGAGAGAGGCAATGTGAGATAGGAGGTGAAGAGGTATTAATGCGCCATCAACTCACATATTATAATCCCACAGCCCTATTCATAGAAATTGCTGATGATGATCCTGATATTGAAGAAATAGCTAAATATTTAACAGAATTAAAAATTGAAAGAATTGGTGATGTTTTAACTCTTGATGGAATTGCATTAAGATGTGTATCCGGGGATGCTGAACAATTCAAATTAGCAGCTAAAAAATTAACAGAAGTTTCAAATCTTCCGATTATGTTATGCTGCTTAAATCCGGATCTATTATTAGCGGCAGCCGGAGAAATTAAAGACAAAAAGCCTTTATTATATGCTATTACAAAAGATACTTGGGAAAAAATAGGAACTTTTGCTGTGCAAAATGGTTTACCCGTAACCGCAGTCTCAAATGATTTGAATGAGTTAATATCAATTAGTGCTACATTAAATAAATTAGGTGTTAATGAGATAATTTTAGATACTGGTACTTTTTACGGTCCAGGTAAATTAGCTTACACATATGATAATATAGTACAATTTAGAAAAGCAGCAATAGATAATGGAGATGTTAATGCGGGATGGCCTTTAATGGGAGTACCTGCTGCATATTGGAGTCAAGTTAAAGTAGAAAGTGATAAAGACCTTTGGTTACATCAATATCAAGAAGTGATTATGGGTGCAATCATGGAATCAATCGATACATCTTTAATTGTACTACATACAGGCCAAAAAAAGGAGGATATCTGGGCTTTATTAGCTCTAATGACTTTAAGACAATCTGTTTTCAGTGATCCTCGTGTATATCCAGCTGTGGATCCAGGATTATATAAAATTGGGGAACCTGAAGATATGGCACCTATTTTTGTCACTAGTAATTATCGTATGACTAAGATTCCTGTCGAACAAGATCTACAAGGCGCTAATCTCAATTGTTGGCTATTAGTAGTTGATACAGAAGGTATAGGAATTGAAAGTGCTGTAGCTGGTGGTCAATTTAACGCTGGTGGTATAGCAGAAGCTGTAAAGGAGTTTAAGGCTTTTGACTATGTAAAACATAGAATATTAGTTCTTCCTGGCATGGCAGCGAGGTTAAGTGGTGCTTTAGAGGATGAGGCAGATGCTTTTGTTGTTGTTGGACCAAGAGATTCGAGTGGTATACCAAAATTTATGGATACCCAATGGAAACCTGAAGAATTCATGAAAGAATACCTCTCGTGGTCGAAGGAATAAAAATTCTTTTTCTTTTTTTAAATATTCAAGAATTTGATTAATCAAAAAGTGAATAAATCTTTTTCAGTGTAATTTCTCTTATACTATTTAATACTAGCCACTTTCCCTCCTTTAAGTCCCTTAATTGATTAATTGAATGATGTCCAGTTAATACACCAATAAAGGGACAGTTGAGGTTATTAGACAATAAAACATCCTTAGGATGATCTCCTATAACAATAATATTATATCCTGGGTATTTATCTTGTAAAATAGTTTTCAATTTTGGATCTAATTTTCCTAATTCTTTTCTTTCCTCAGTTTCTCCTAAAATATAATCAAAGTATTTCTTAATCTTTAATATTTCAAGAATTTTCTCTGCCATTTCCTGTTTTTTAGAGGTGATTATGCCTAGAATAAATTTATTTTTCTTAAGCTCTTTTAATTTCTTCTTTACACCCGGTAGAAGATTTGATTGATAAATTCCTTTAGAGCTATAATATTCTCTAAAAGCAGATGATAATTTTGAAGGATCTAAGTCTGCTACCTTAATAAACATCTCATTTAATGGTATTCCAATCATCTCTTCTATTTTTGATTGTTCTATTTCTGAATAATTAAATTTTCTTAAAGCATAATTAAAAGAAGCGGTTATACCCTCCTTATTGTTAATAAGAGTATTATCCAAATCAAAACTTAAAATAATCCTTTCTCTTTCAATCATGAAGCTCAAAAGTAGTTAATGAAGTATCTTTAATACTTAATAGAAAGTAGAAATTAAAAAAATATTTTAAATATTTTTTTGATAAAACCTCATAATTACAATGTGTTTATGTCATGTAAATGGTTAATAGTGGATCTCCAAACATTTTCATTCCATACACTTCTTCCCAATGATGAAGGGGGATGATTTCTGGTCCATAAAACCAATCTTTAAAAGCTTCTCCGAAAATTTTTCCATTTTTAAGAGAATCATAGAAAGGTTGATATAAGCTCATTCCTCCTGATCTAGAACATCCTATTACATTTAACGCTTGACCACTAAAAAGATAATGCGTGGCAATGTTATTTTGTATCATTAGATTAGCCGAAAAACAGGAATATAAATTAAAGAATAAAGGTTGTGGAGCATTATTATATATGTTATGATAAGTTAATACTCCATCATCAGGATTAGGATACCCTTGATACATATTAATACCAAATTGTTGTTCAGTGCCGTTACAGTGAGCCATTACATGTACTAATTCATAATTTGTAAAATTTGGATGCGTAATATCCGAAATATTTGAAAGAAAGTTTACTGAATTCGTAGAATCATAACCGTAATAGTTAAAATTAGACTCACAGGTAAGATTAGATCCTGTATATGCTGTGAAGTTACTAATCCATTCACTCCTATAACTTGCCCATTCATCATCGATGTAGAGTAATGCTTTGTGAGGACGATATGTAAGACAAATCCTTAAATTATGATCTCTAGAAAAGAAATTACTTAATGAAGTAATAGGATTGAAACTAGGTTCAGATATAGTGAATGGGCTAATACGTGCTACCCATATTTCCGGAAGTGCATTTGCTGTTCCATTGTTATGTTCTTGATTATTGCTTTCGGGTCCAACATCGTAAAAACTATTTCCATTTACATCAGTCCAATTACCATCTAAATCCATCAAATAATAATCGCATGAAAAATTGCGATACATAGACCAAGCAAAATCGTAATATCTTGCTTTTGCAAATGGAAGCTTTCCTATTAAAATCGCCCCTGTTAATCCATTAGTATAAGCTGTAGTTATATGATTCTTAAGTTGGGTAACGTTGTTAATCGACCAATTAATTACCGTTGGTATATATCCTTGAGCTATAATATCTTGTTTATATTGATTGATATCTGAATATAAACTAGAATAAATTGTGGAATTGACATAAATATTAACTTTTAATCGCGTTTGACTTGGTTGTTCTTTAAAATATGGTAAGATTAGTGCTAAAGATATAGCAGCACCAAATAAGATTATTGTGGTAAGTATGATGGCTTTAACATTTTTTCTCATATTTTAAACCCTTAATTATTTTTAGATAAAAAAATCTTAA
>JBHLPZ010000191.1:0-6012 GCA_048885325.1 Candidatus Odinarchaeota archaeon | reverse complement strand
CATATAGATTTAATAATCGGTTCTAAAAACGGACCTGTAGGAGTTTCGTTCGCAAATGCACTCAGTACTCCTTCTAAGGGTCATGGTGGTTTACTCGCAGGGATCAGGCCAAATTTACTCGCAAAACCAGTTAGCTTAATTGTCCCTAAAGTAACTCTTACTAAAATGGAGGATGCAAGTAAGATTTTTGGACCCGCTCAAGCTGCTGTTGCTAAAGGAATAGCTGATGCTGTTGAAGAGGGTTTAATTCCTATGAATAAATTAGAAGAATGGCTTATAATAGCAAGTGTTTACATACACCCAAGTGCTAATGATTATCGAAAAATCTATCAATATAACTATGGGGCTACAAAATTAGCAATTCAAAGAGCCCTAAGAGGGTATCCTCCAATAGAGAAAATATTTTATGATAAAGATCGAGCTAAACACCCTGTTGCAGGTATAAGAGTTCCAAGGCTTTGGCGTCCGCCATATATTCAGGTAGCTTTAGATCATCCAGCCTTAGAAAGACAAATGAAGGTTGTTAAAGAATTACCTAAAAGTGATCGAATACTTCTTGAAATTGGAACACCATTTCTTAAGAAATATGGTGTTGAGTCTATCAAAAAAATTAGAGAACTTGCAAGGGATAAATTCATCGTAGCTGATTTAAAAACTTTAGACGTAGGAAAATTGGAAGTCGATTTTGCATTCGACGCCACTGCAGATGCTGTAGTCGCGAGTGGATTAGCATCATCTTCCTCACTCGATAAATTTCTATTAGAGGCTCAACGTCTTGGAATTTATGGATTTGTTGATACTATGGAAGTTGATGATCCTATTAAGAAATTAAGCAGTTTAAAACAGACACCAGATGTTGTCATCTTACATAGAGCGATAGATGTTGAACAAGCAACAGAAGCTCAATCTCCGGACGCAGCACAAAAAGCTAGATGGGCTCTAGTACCACAAATTAAGGAATTATATAAAGATAAGAAGTTAGCTTCAGGTAGAGATCGGGTATTAGTTGCTGTTGCGGGAGGAATTGAGCCAAACACCGCGAAGTATGCCCTTGGACAAGGTGCAGATATTCTAATAGTAGGAAGATACATAGCTTCAAGTAAAGATATAAAGAACGCGATGAGGAACTTTATTAATATATTACCAGGTTATTCTGATATTGATTTAAAAAGAATTCACACTGAAGATGATGATAATGCGGTGAAAAAACCTACATGGGATTAAAAACTTTCTAATATTTATTTAAAATATAGTTTTCACTTATATCTATTAACTTATTGCTTGTAAAAATAAATAAAAAGAAAGTTAATTAATTATTCTTTAAAAAGCAGTTTGTTTATTCTTTCTGATAATAGTAAGGCGATCCTTACTAATAGAGCTTGATTCAAAAAAATAAAAAATAGAGAAAAAACGAGATTTATTTAATCGGTCGGGAATTCGCTTGAAAAATCGGACCGATGAACTGAGAATACAATACACTGTATTGCGATTGGTTAGAAATAATAGTTATCATTTCGCTTTCTTTATCCGTTGCTGGACCTAATATTACTTCTTCAGCATCTCGAGTGACTGCAAAAAATTCTCCAGTACCACTTAATTGTCTGAATTGGATATTTCCTAGAGCCATCATTTTTCTTATGATATCTCCATACTGGTTCATATCAAAATGACTGGTAAGTAAAAATCTTGCTGCTTTTTTCTGGTACGCATATTCACTTATTACTTGCAAAACTTCGGGGATGACATAGGGCATGACAATTATGATTGAAGATTTTGTCCTAAAAACAGCATCCTTAATTGCGGCAATCATAGCATCTTTCCCAAATACTGGCCAAGTGGTTACCTCTGCTAATTCAGGAATTGAAGCAGAACTATTGAAAATATCTCTCAATTTTCCTTCATTACTTTCAGCTAATTCTGTCGCATCATCAATAGAATTCATAAACTGTAAGGTAAAATCTGCTATAGCATCTTTAACATTTTGCGTTGTATCTCGCGTTGTGTTGGATAAACTATTTTGAAGAGTTTTAGCATTTTGCTCATATTTAGATTTATGGGCTGTGAGCATTTCACTTAACGTTCTATCAAGATCTGCTGATTCATCACCCCATAAACTAATTTCAGAAGTTATTTTTTCAGACGTATCTCTTTTGCCACCAATAAATTTATCATCAACGTCTCTAACCCAATTTTCTTTAATTTGCTTAACTTCTGTATCAAATCCGGTATAATGCTTCACTATATCTTCTTTATGTCTATTAATACTCTCATCATATTGCCTTTCATGTTGTTTTAGCGTATTTTCTAAAGAGTCTTTCAATTTTATACTCGTATCTGAGCAATCCTTTACTCCGCTTGTTAGGGTATTGTCGATTTCACCTGCCATATCCGTAGCTAAGGTTTCTAATTGAACATTAATTGTTTCTTGCGCCTTCTGATCAAGATCAGTTGTCTCTGTAACTACATTATCATTTTCTTTAGTCATTATATTTGTTATATCACTTTTTAGAGTATTTGTAGTATCTCTTGTATCTTTAATGTATTCTTCACTTACTTTTGTGAAATCATCTTTCATTGGTTCTGTATAAGTTAAAACATTTTGGATTGTTGTTTCATGACGTGCTTTATATTTTTTCTTTTTCCCCATCCAAAAGAAACCTTTTTTAGCCATATCTGCTGAAAAGTCCGTGAATCGAGATGCATGCTCTAAGAGATTATCAATCAGAGTTAATGTCATACTCTTAAATTCATTGGTTTGGTCATTTAAAATTCGTTGTCTTTCATCCACTGTTGCTTTTAGGTTTGTAGATAATGTATCTGTTGTGTTCTTTAAATGATTAAGATGTTCTTTTAAAAGGCGAGAAATTCTCTCTTTTAAATCAGTGATAATTTTATCCATTCGCTCTAGATATTTTTCAAGGATTTGTTCCATCCTTGGTTTTAAATCACTAGCAATGGTTTTATGTCTCTCTACATGATTATCCAAATCTTTTTTTAATTCTTTTTCGAGATCATTAACTCGTTTTGAAAAGTCACTTAATAAATCCGAAATAAGATTTGTTAAGTTCTCTTTTGTTCTATTAACCGCAGTCTCATTCTCTTTTATTTTACTGCCGCTAATATTTTTTACATCTAAATTTAATGTATCTACAATCTTATGAAGATTTTCTTCCAAGGTTTTAGATGTATCTGTAAATCGATTTCTTGCACTATTAATCCGCTCTCTTTTATTATTATTTTTTGTGTCAGAATCCTCAAAAAAAGCCTTAATTTGGGTATCAACTGCCGAAACAACTTCTTCTATACTTTTATCTTGAATTGCTTCAAGTTTTTCAAATCGCTTCGCTTGATCAGCTAGTATATTATCTTTAATTTTACCAATTTCGCCTCTAAAAACCTCAGATTCGCCAATATACAATTCAAAGAAGGGTTCAAGAGGGATAAATCGGTCTACTATCCCAGTAACTTTCTTAAGAAATCCTTTTTCAACTAGCCATTCTGTAATTTGTAAAACGGATTCATAGGTAAATGCTTCATTTTCTTCCACTAATGTTAAAAATACTTCTGAGGCAGTAGCTCTTGGTACTCTTAAATAAACTAAATACACAAGGATTTGCTCTTCGGTAAATCCGTAGCGAGTAAAAATTCCTTTTGTAATTTCTTTTAGAGACATAAGCTTTTCTCCAATTTTCAAATTCAGTATTTAATAAAATTTAAATTAATATGTATTAAAATGAATTCCTTTTCAAATAATTTTATTATTTTTTAAAGTGTATAATAATATTTTCTAAATTATAATATTAAAACTTAAGTTTTGGCTAACTAAAATTTTACGCAGTTTTCTAAAATCATCAAATTTTCATTAATCTTCAGTTTATTGGGAAAGATTATTCCTCAATCCTTTTTATACTAAGTTCTTTTGTAATATTCAAAATAAATTAGATGAAAAAAATGAAAAAAATAAGTAAAATACTGTTGAGTACTTTTTTGATAGCATTAGTATTTTCTACAATCTCTAGTTTCAATGTAGTCGCTATAGAATCTCCTGATGAAACATACGATATTCCCGGTGACACAGAACAAAGAATGATACAAGCTAATATTAGAACGATGTTTCGCTTTCGACAAAGAACACAATTAACATTTCAAGCTAATGTAAATTTAGATTTAAACATGGAATGTGATGCTTTAAGAATCGGTGTTAAGGATTTCATAGTGGAAATTGAAGGAAATCAAGATCTTCATATGAATATGACTTGTACACGTGAAGAAATTCAACTTGGTCTACAGATGGGAAATACCTATCGAGTAAGAAATCGCAATACCTACCGATATGAGGAAGGTTTTTGTGTTTATATGCAAGCTAACGGAACCTTCTTACAGGCGAGATTAAGAATTCGAGCGACTAATGAAAACAGAGTAGGACAGTGGGCTTATTATAATGAAGCTACAAGTGAATGGGTTTCAGTTCCAACAACTATAGAAGATGGATATCTAACTGCAACCGTTGATCACTTTTCATATTGGACGGTTCTCATTCCTGACAACACATTATACATAGTTATTGGTGTTAGTGGCGCTGTTGTAGCGGGTATTATAGTTGTTGCTATCATTTATTACAAAAAAAGAAAATAAACCATTTTAAATATATTTTAAAAAAATTTTTTTTTTAATTTTAATAAAATTTACTAACAAAACACAAAAATTGAGCTTAATTGTTTTTTTGGAATTCTAAGAAGAGGAAAAGTCGCATCTTTAGTTTTTTAGTCTTATTAGTTATAGTACTACAATTCTCGTTCTTCATTTATCAAGTTTCAGCGAGAACAGAAGTTATTCCTGGTTTTTCTACAGAAGATGATATCAATCCAAATGAAACAGTTATTTATAAATTCTCTAACAACATTATTTTAGGAATTTCTACTGATTCTTTTATCCATATTAGGATTAATTATGAGAATAGGATTGCAAATCGCGAGATTTTTTTAATAGTTAATAATAGTTCCCCAATTTCATTAAACATTACATCTAAAATGGATTTGGGAGGTTTTAATTTATCAAAACAACCAGAAGTCCCTAGAAGAGGAGGTTTTCAATTTCAGTACAGGTATAATTGTATTTACCAAATAAAATCTAATGTGACCATCGAAAATGTTACATTCCGTAGCATAAAAAACTATTTTTATGGTTTCAGTCCAACTACTCAATATTCCATGGTTGTGTTTGAACCATCTCAAAATTCTTGGCAGCAAATAGGTACTTTTGACAAATTTAATGAGTCTAGCTCCGAATATTATTTAGAAAGTTCTCTTTCAAATCTTAAGGCTGAGACTGATTACTATATTACCTTTTTTGAGCTAAGTGAAGTTTTTGATGGTTGGTTTTGGGTAATTTTGATAATTGGCTTGGCAGTAGCATTTGGTTCAATCATAATTTTAATTTCAAAAAAAGATTATTTCCGTTATCTAAGAACAAGACAGACGCCAATTGAAAAAGGAGCACACCGATTAACTATGGAGGAAGTGTTAGAAAATGAGAATAGAAATAAAATTATAGATTTAATACTAAATGAGCCAGGAATACACTTTAATGAACTTCTTAGGCAAACAGGACTTGCTGCTGGAAATTTAGTTTGGCATTTGGACATTTTAGAGACATATAAAGTAATAGGTAAAAAAAGAATTGGCAAATTTATAGCATACTTTCCTTATTATCAAAAAAATCCTGTTTCAAATTTAGATATTGAATTAAGTAAAAGCAAATTGACTTTAGAAATCTTAGAAATGATAGAAAAAGAACCTGGTCTCTGGAATAACCTGATTACTAAACGATTTAAGGTTGATCATAAAACTATTCGATATCACGTGAATAAATTGAAAGAACTCGGATTAATCAATTTTAGAAAAGATGGAAGAAAGAAGAAAATCTACCCGAATCTCGATTCAGAATATTTCAATAAAGATTAATTTCTTATAAAAACCTTATAACTTTTAGATTGAATTAAAGATTAATTAA
>JBHLPZ010000190.1:0-6032 GCA_048885325.1 Candidatus Odinarchaeota archaeon | reverse complement strand
AAATTAGATAAATGGATAATTTCAAGGCTGCATTCTACAATTAAAAAGATAACAGAATTATCCGATGAATATCAACTACCTTGGATTACAGGAGAACTAAGGGATTTTGTAGTTAATGATATAAGTAGATGGTATATAATGTTGAATCGGGAAAAGCTTGATATTTATTCTGAAGACCCAGATAAATTACAGATAATGGCGGTATTGCATCAGGTGTTATATAATTATCTATTATTACTAGCACCTGTTAATCCAATGATGGCTGAAGAGATTTATCTTACTATGTTTAAACCAAATCTTAAATCAATGGGATTAAAAGAGACTAAGAGTCTACATTTACAAGAATGGCCTCAATTTAATGAAAAAAGGATTGACTTAGAATTAGAAAAACAAATGCATTTTACAAGAGACTTAATAGAAAATATAAGAGCATTAAAGGATGAGAATAAAATTAGATTGAGATGGCCAAATAAGAAGCTAATCATCGAACCAAAAGAAGATATGCCAAAAATTGAGTTTCCAGATATAATTAAACAAATTGGAAATGTAAAAGAATTAGAAGTTTCAAAATCGGTTAAAGAAGCGAAAAATCTATTAAAAATGGAAACGAAATACTGTAATATATATTTAGATACAAGTATGGATGATGATCTTTTAGCTGAGAGGGTAGTTAACGATTTAATTAGAAATATACAATTCTCTCGTAAAAAGAATAAATATAATGTTGGAGAAGATATATCATTGATAATCGGAACTGATACTAATTACTTAAATGATTTTATCCAGAAAAGTAAGGAATTTATCTCAGAGAAAGTAACAGCAAGTAAAGTAAATGTAATTGAAAAAAAAATTGAGGAAGAAAAGGATAAAGTCTATGGTCAACTTTATATTTGTCCTAATAAACAATGCTCTGCGTCACTAAAACAAAATATAATCTCAAAGTTTAAAAAGCAATCTGAAGTCAAATGTCCTTACTGTGATACTAAGTTGAAGGAAAGTGAGATAAAGACAATAAAGTTTAACTTTAAAAGACAATCTTAATTATTTTTAAATTCTCTTTCTATTGATTAAGCGTTAAATTGAAAAATTAAATCTATTTTAATATTATATTATTTATTATTACTTGTCCAAGTAAAAATTAAGATTTGAAAAAAGATAATTAGTGCCTTAAATGATTATACGTTCGAAAGCCCCTTTTAGAGTGAGTTATGGAGGAGGTGGTACTGATATGGCGCCTTATTGCACAGAACATGGTGGGTGTGTAATTAGTACAACAATCGACCGCCATGTATATATTACAATTAATCCTCGAAGTGATCACAAAATCAAAGTAATTTCTGCGGATTATGATGAAGATTATGTATTTGAGGTTGGAGATGACAATTATTCAGAGGGTTATGAGTTATTCAAAGGTACAGTTAATGGCTTAGAAATCGAAGATGGTTTTGATATAGCTATGTATTCAGATTTACCTGCTGGTTCGGGTATGGGCGGATCTTCTACTCTATGTGTTGCGCTTATAGGAGCATTTAATGAATACTATAAATTGAATTTAACTAAACATGAGATTGCTCAAAGTGCTTATAATATTGAAAGAATTGAGTTAAAGCAGAAGGGAGGGTATCAAGATCAATTTGCTGCTGCATATGGTGGTTTCAATTTTATTGAATTCACAGATACAGTTAAAATGTTTCCATTAAACACAACAGCAGAGATGATTAACGAGATACAATTTAGAACAATTTTATGTTATGTAGGTGGTTCTCATTTTTCTTCAGACATTCAAGATGAAGTGTTAAAAGGATATAAAATTGAAAAAAAATCCTTCATAGAAACAATGCAGGATTTAAAAGATGTTGCTCATGAAATGAGAAAAATTATTGAATCTAAAGATATAAGCAAATTAGATCAATTTGGGGAACTTATTCATAAAGGATGGTTAGCCAAGAAAAGTCTTAGTTCGAAAATCTCTAATAAAAACATAGAAAATTTCTATTTAACTTCAAGAAAATTAGGTGTTATTGGTGGTAAATTACTTGGTGCTGGAGGAGGTGGACATCTACTTCTCTTTTCAGATCCGGATAAAAAATTTGATGTTATTCGCGAATTAAAAAAAATTGGAGGAGTCATAGTAAATTTTCATTTTAATCCCAAAGGATTAGAGGTTTGGAAGTATAATCTTTAGATGCAAAAATAAATCAAAGTGATATTTATGGAAAACGAAATAATTTCTATATTAAATGAAAGTATCAAAGTAAAAGAAGATACTAAAGAGTTAGCCCCTCTTATAGCAAAGGTGTCTAAAGAAATCATAAATGCATATAAAAATAAGAAGAAAGTGGTATTATTTGGAAATGGCGGGAGTGCTGCAGATGCACAACATATTGCTGCAGAATTTGTGGGAAAATTTTATAAAGATCGTGAATCCCTTCCTGCTTTAGCATTTCACACCAACACATCTGTAGTTACAGCAACTGCTAATGACTATGGGTATGATTTTGTATTTGAAAGACAAGTTTCTTCTTTTGTCGAGGAGGGAGATATTGCTATAGGGATTAGTACTTCTGGAAATTCTCCTAATGTGATAAAAGGATTAGTTAAAGCTAAAGAGAAGGGTGCAGTCACTATAGGTTTTACGGGACAAAAAGAAAATCAGATCGAAAAAATTGTTGATTTTTGCCTAAAAATGCCTTCTACAGATACACCGAGAATTCAAGAGGGTCATATCACTGTAGGACATATTATATGTTATTTAGTCGAAAAAGAACTATTTAGTTAAATAATTAGAAAAAGCATGATAACAAACAATAAAGCGGTTTTTCTTGATCGAGATGGAGTTATAAATGAAGAGGTCAGTTACCTCTCTAATATCGACGACTTTAAGTTAATTGAAGGATCCACTGAAGGGTTAAGAATTCTTAAGAAATTAGGCTATTTTTTAATTATTATAACTAATCAAGCGGGAATAGCAAGGGGATATTTTACGGAAGACACTCTTCAGGAGATTCACAATAAGATGGTTCAAATTTTAAAACAAAATAATATAGAACTCGATGATATCTTTTATTGTCCTCATCATCCTGATTTTACAGGACCATGTAATTGCAGAAAGCCTAATCCTGGGTTGATATTACAAGCAAAAGATAAATACAATATTGATTTAAGAGAATCTTTTATGGTTGGAGATACATTAAATGATATTGAGACTGGTTTAGCAGCTGAATGCCAAACGGTATTAGTTTTAACGGGTTATGGAATTGAAGAAAAAAAGAAGATCAATGATATAATACCTGATTTTATTTTTCCTAATTTATTGGAATTTGCTAAAAATTTAAAATTAGATTCAAAATTATAGATTATTAAAAAAATGATGTGAAGATAATATGAAATTCTTTATAGATACAGCTAATTTAGATCAAATTAAAGAAATGCAAGATCTTGGAATAATTGATGGAGTAACCACCAATCCTACATTGTTATCAAAAGAAGGTGCTGAGCCTATAGAACAACTAAAAAAGATTTGTGAAATAGTAGATGGACCCATAAGTGCAGAGGTTGTTGGATTAAAAACAGAAGAAATGGTTAATGAGGCAAGGGAACTAGCTAAAATCGCTCCTAATATCGTTATTAAAATTCCAATGACTAGAGATGGCATTAAAGCTGTTAAAATTCTTGAGGCAGAAGGGATAAAAACAAATGTTACATTAGTATTTTCTCAGAATCAAGTGTTAATTGCAGCTAAAGCTGGTGCTTCCTATATAAGTCCTTTTATTGGAAGATTAATGGATGATGGACAAGATGAAATTGATATGCTATGGGAAACTATGGAAATTATTAAAGCTTATAATTTTAAATCAGAAATAATTGTAGCTTCTGTGAGAAATTCTAGGCATGTAATTGAAGCTGCAAAAATGGGGGCTCACATCGCGACAATTCCTTTTAATGTGCTAGAAAAAATGTTCAAACATCCTAGAACTGACAAAGGCTTGGATGAATTTCTTAAAGATTGGGAAAAATTACAAGCTCAATTAAAAAAATAGTCGAGTTTAAAAAATGGATTTAATTGAATTGATACCTAAATGGAAGAATAAAAAAGTCTTAGTAATCGGAGAAGCATTAATAGATAGCTACATTTTTGGACAAGCTGATAGAATTTCTCCTGATGCTCCGATCCCTAATGTAAAAATTGAACGCCATGAGACTTATTTAGGGGCTATTGGGTTAGTAATGCAATTTATAAAGTCATTAGGTGGAAATCCTGAGCTATGTACAATTGTAGGAGACGATTACGAGGGTGATTTCTTTGTTAAAAAAATTGAAGCTTTGAACTTTGATTCCTCAAATATTATTATTGATAGTAATACTAACACTCCCCAGATTACTCGAATAAAAGCAATGAATCAACATTTATTAAGACTTGAAACAGATTATACAACAGAGATTTCACGTAACGCTATTAACGATTTGATTGGTATTATTCAAACGGGTTATGAAAATGTTGATTCCATTATAATTTTGGATTATGGCGCTGGTGGTCTTTTTCAAGATGATTTTATATCGAGATTATTGAGCACTTTAAAGGAAGTACATAAAGAGACTCCTATATTAGCGCGTCCCAATGTATCAAATTATTACCTTTATGAAGATATTGATTTAATAAAGATCAATTTGCAAAAAGCATTAACCAATTTTTCAATAGATTGTTGTACTGAAACGAGTATTATTATTACTGGTAAGCGTATTATCAATTCATCCAAATGCAAAAATTTACTTCTAAACTATTTAGAGACTGATTCTTTTCTATTTTATAAAGCCCAAGAAAAGGTTGAAAAGCTAAAGCCGATTTTAAATCAACCTGTTAGAAGCCATGTAGCAGTTGGTAGTTCTATTATGGCGGTTTTAGGTTTAACTTATGCTTCTAATATTTCTGTTTTAGAAGGAGCAAAAATTGCTATGTCTGCAGCAGCACTTTCGGCAACTTTTCCACCAGTAGAATTTTTTAATTCAGAAACTCTTAAGAATTATATTTCAACAAATTTAGTAGACTAATTATAAAAAATTGTGTATGATTTAGTGAAAATCTCGAAAGAAGATGAAAAACAGATTTTGGGAGAGATTATTGATCTTAAAAAAGATATCTTAAAAATGCTATTTCAAGCACAATCAGGACACCCAGGAGGCTCGTTGTCATGTGTAAATATAATTTTTTTACTATATACTAAAATTATGAGATTTAAAAAGGATAATCCTTTATGGGAAGAAAGAGATATATTTATCTTAAGTAAAGGTCATGCTGCCCCTGCTTTATACGCGGTATTATCTAAAATTGGACTTATCGACAGAAAAGAATTATTTACACTTAGGAAATTTGGATCTGATTTGCAAGGTCATCCTGTAAAAAATCCTAAATTAGGAATAGAGATTTCCACTGGTTCATTAGGAATGGGTTTATCAATAGGAGTGGGATGCGCTTTAGCATCAAAATTAGACAAAAAGCAAAATTACATTTATGTACTTGTTGGTGATGGAGAATTAAATGAAGGTGCAATATGGGAAGCAGCAATGGCAGCAAGTCATTTTAAATTGGATAATTTAATTGCGATTGTAGACCGTAATGGTATTCAAATTGATGGGTCAACTGAAGAAATTATGGCATTAGAACCACTAGCTGAAAAATGGAAAGCTTTTGGCTGGGAAGTAATAGAAGTAGATGGTTCAAATCTAAATGATATTATTCAAGGATTTGAAAAATCTAAAAAAATTTTAAGAAAACCAACCGTAATAATTTCTTATCTCATTAAGGGTTCAGATGTTTCATTTATGGAGCATACAAGTAAATTTCATGGAAGGGCACCTAATAAGGAAGAATATGAGATTGCAATTAGTGGGCTTGAAGAAATTAAAAAAAATTTAATATGAGGTAACTTAAATGGACGAAAAATTATTTCGCGACACTTTTGGAGATTATTTAGTGAAAGTGGGTAAAAAAAATGCGGATCTTGTTGTATTAGATGCTGATCTATCCACTTCAA
>JBHLPZ010000189.1:0-6044 GCA_048885325.1 Candidatus Odinarchaeota archaeon | reverse complement strand
CTTTTTTGGACATAATTGATTTTTCCTCCAAAAAAAGCAAACCAATTTAGAAAGAATATAATGGTAATAGAGACTGCATTATTTTTAGTCTTTTTTATAAATTCTAATCCTTTTTCAAATAAATCTAACCCTCTTTCAATATTTTCCTCTTGTTCATTTATATTTTTAGAAAGAAAAAATCCATAATAAACGTAAAAAAATCCTAAAAACCAGTGAATGATCCCTCTAATTCTTAAATTATTATTGTCTTTTGCAAGTTCATACGTTAATTTTATCCTTTCAAACCATTTTCTAAAATCAAATGCTAATTTTTTTCCTTTATTCAAATTATCAATAGTCGGAATATCCATTATAAAACAATTATCTAAGCCTAAATTTAAAAAAGCATAAAGAGATTCTATAAGATAACTATTATTATTTAATTTTTTTGAACATATCCAAGCTTTATCAGCATAATCTATTCCTTTAATAATAATATCTTCAAGTTCTTCGGAGTTTTTGGCATAATTTAATAAAAAATAAACACTATTTGCTGCTCTAATAAGAGTTCTAGCATAACCCTCATTGTTTCTGATCTTTATGAATTCTTCATTTGATTGAATGAAATATTCTAAAGAATCTTTAAACTCCTTTTCACCTTCATTGATCGAAGAACTCTTACAACCTTCTTCATAAAGGGCTTCAGCAAGACATTCTAATTCTTCTGCTTTATTTTTTAACCTATTAAAAAATTCACCTGCTCTTTTGTAGTAGTTAATTGCTTTATTTTTAGATTCAATAAATTTTTCTATTGTATCCATAGTATCAGCGGCTTGTCCATTTACATATCCAAGCTTTTTACAAATTTTTGAGGTTTCGATAAGGTTATTTTTATTTTCTAATACAAATAATGCATCATTGTAAATTTCTGCTGACTTTTCCCAATTAAAGATTTCTTCCTCTAGCTTTGCTTTTCCTAATAATTCCTCTATATTTTCACCCTTCATAATTGTATAATTAAATAATTATATATAATTTCCATTTAATGACCTTAGATTCATTAATTTTATCTAAAGAATGATTAATATTCAAGTCAAATCAATTTATATCTTTTTCTTTTTTAAAGTTATGAATTTAGAATATATTATCTCATACTTTGGATAAATTACACTTCTTTTTTTTGTTCCTTTTCCCATTTTTTACGTTCTGAACGTAATTTAAACAGGTTAACATCTTTAAATATTAAACCTTCTTCTTTTGCTGGAATACATCTTTCAGTACGATCTTTCTCGGGTGTATAAATTAGTGAATTACCGAATTCAGCTACGTTTGCAAAGAAACAGTAAGCATATATAGATTAGCGAGTATCAAAATGAGATGTTCTTTTTAAGGTTATAATAAATAATTTTGCCATTAGGAGGTTTTTGCTCAGGAATTTCTTTAATCTCAACAGCTAAGATTTCTGGTTGATGATTTTCTAGCTTTTCATCTTTTTTTTTAGCGTTCAATTATTATAATCCCATTGAAATATAGTTCAAATTTACTATTTATTTTAAGTCTTTTCACAAACACTTTAATTAATTCTAATATCATTTATTAAATTAATTACATAGGTGTAAATAAGGAACGATATAATGTGATCTCAAAAATCTTTATTATAGGGCCTGGAGGCATTCTCTGCTATACCAAAGATTTTTTCGATAAGATGGATAAAGACGATGAAGTAATTAGCGGATACATTACTGCTGTTAGTGATTTTGCGAGAGAAATTAAGGGTGGCAAAATTGAATCATTAATCTTTAAGAACTTCAAACTTGTATATTCATATTCTCATGAATTTAAATGTATTTTTGTAATTGTCATTGATAAGGATGATTTAGAAGAGAGTGCTAGAAATAATTTAAAATTAATTAAAACGGAGTTTATTAAGAGATACCGTCCTTATTTAGAAACTTGGACGGGTCTTGTAAGTGTGTTTAATAACTTCGATGATTTTATCGAAGAAAATATTTACATTCCGCCAAATATAATATTGACAGGAGAGAAAGGAGTTGGAAAGACAACAATAATGAATTTACTTCCAACGGATACAATTATAGAATTAGATGATAATATGAACGAAATTCTTTTTAAACAGATTAAGCTTTCTGGATTAAGCGGAATAAAGGAATTTATAATAAGAGCAATAAATCTAAATAATCTAATTAGTTATTCAGATTTATATAAAGATATGCTAAATTCAGCAGATATTATATGTCTTATTACAAATTCTGCTGCTACAAATTTACGACGAACTCAAAGACTTTTTTCTTTATTAAAAAATAAAGTCCATAAATCACATTTTTTCATGCTAGCAAATTTCCAAGATAAAGAAGCAACTGCAATCGATTCAAAACAGATAGAAGAAATGTTTGATCTTAAAACTTTTAGCTTTTCAGCAGTGGAAGATGCTTCTAAAGGAAAATTTTTAAAGATTATTAAAGAAATGTTAACAATTTCAATTATAGATAATATTAATGGTTAAAAACAGAAATTAGAGTAGAAATTATGACTATTGATAAGGATTATGTGTTCCCGGTATATATCTATGAAAAAGTCCTCAATGAGATTAAAGATCTTTGTAAAAATTATGAAAATGAAATATTTGGTTATCTAATTGGATTGATATATAAATGGAAAGATCAAGTTTATATTATTATTGAAGACAAACTATTCATCGAAGGAACATTCTATAGTCATAAGGTATCATTTGCTCAAATTGAAGGAACCGCCGGAAAATACGATAAGGAATTTCAAAGACTAAAAAAAAATAAGAAAAATCAGAATTTATGGATTGTAGGTTGGTGGCATTCTCATCCTGATTTAGGTTGTTTTTTATCCCCAACTGATTTAAGTACTCAACAACACTTTTTTCCAGAGACTTACCAAGTTGCATTGGTTGTTGATCCTATTAAAGACTCTTACGATTTTTTCACATTAGATTTATCATCCAAAAAAAAATATAAAACTATTAGTAGTGCAATTATATCTAAAAGTTAAATTCAGTAAATTGAAAGTATAGTAAAGTAAATATGAATAATAAAAAGGAAGAACAAAATATTAAAATCATAGGGCAAGATTCTATTGATTCAGATAAGTATGATCGCCAGAAACGAATTAAAGGGTGGGATCAAGATAAGATTTCTAATGCTAAAGTAATGGTGATTGGTGCTGGAGCTACAGGAAATGAACTTGTAAAAAATTTAGTTTTAACTGGGATAGGTAAGATTTACCTAATTGATTATGACTTTATAGAAACCTCAAACCTAAATCGTTGCGTTTTCTTTAATGAAAAAACTGCAGAAAAGAAGGAATATAAAGTCGATATCATTAAAGAGGCTTCTCGGATCTTAAATCCGGATGTTGAAATTATAGCCATAAATAAAGAATTGAATAAGATAGATAAGAGTCTTTATAGGCAATGTGATGTTATCTGCTCTTGCTTGGATAATATTGAAGCTCGAATAGAGGCAAATAATTACGCTTACTACTATAACACCCCTTTTATTGATTCTGGGATTGATGGCCATTTTGGAACTATCCAAGCAGTCTATTCTGAAGTAAATGAAGCTGCTTGCCTCCAATGTGGAATTACTGGTACTGATTTAGATTTAATGTGGAAGAAATTTTCCTGTACAGGGCAAGAAATTGATTCTAAAGATGGTGAAACCATAAGTAAAATAGCCACTATCATTACTACCACTTCAATAATTGGAGGTATTCAATCTCAACAAGTTATTAAATTTATACTTGGTGTTGATGATTTCAAGGAAAAAAAAATTTGGAATAATGAAATAGGTGAACCTTTAATCGGAAAACAATTAATTTATAATGGTCTTACAAATAAATTTAATATTATTGAAAAAATTAAAGATCCAAATTGCTGGATATGTTCCTATAAAAAATCAAAATAAGTATCTATATATTTAAATAATTTAAAGTTGTGATTAAGATTATATATGCCTGAATTACCACTTGAAATTTGGAAGGATCGAATAAATAACGAGATTAAAAGTTTGGAAAGACTCAAGGTTATTGAAAAAGATTCAATAATTTGGCAGGAAAACAATGTTGAATTCTTGATCATATTAAACGCATTGGGATTTATCCGAGAAATAGAAAATCCTCAAAATTTATTGCCGAAAACCAATCATCGAATCCTATTTAAACTAAATCGATCTTTTCCTTATCCAGGGGGTATAGATTTTGCCTGGTATTCTAATGTTTTTCACCCTAATATTCATCCTGTTGAATTACCTTATTCCACAAATCCAGGTACAGGTTATATTTGCCTAAATATTTTAAAACAATGGTCGAGACTTTCTGATTTAGAGACCACCGTGAAAGCATTAGAAAAATTATTGGAAGATCCAAACCCAGATGATCCTCTTAACTATGATATATGCTTAGAAGCCGCAGAATTTTTTAAAAAAGTAGATCTTGAAGCATTAAAAAATCAATTTCAAAATAGCGAATTGAAAGATAAAAAAGATAATGATATTATTATAATTGATGATTAAGTTTAATAAAGATATCCACCAATAACTCTAGCCCATAAAGCTAATTTATCGTTTTCTTTTAATCCGAACTTATGGATAGCTTCTTCAATCGTTATACTATTTGGTAATTCCTTGTCATGAAGAACTAGGGTATAGGACCGTTGCTCCACACTAATAATACCCATATGCTTTATAACAATATCAATAATCCGTTCGATGTGGTGATGCTCTTTAACATCAAGTTTTATTACTTTACCGGTTCTGGAATCCTCTACCGATAGCTTCATGATACTTTTACCCACTTATCTAAATTACTTATTGAATTTCTAAAGTTTTATTAATAATTTAAACTCTATGCTATTTAATATTGTTTTGAATTTATTTCAACTCGGGGGACTTGTCTTTGGAATTAACTTTTTATATTCCTCTTTCAACTCTTCCTTAGATGGTTTAATTGGTTTTGATTCATCTATGGGCTCATCACATACCCAACACATGTTCTCTAAATTAATTAATTCTTCAGAACATTTTAAACAATATAGTGCACTACATTTGGGACAGATAAAATTAATTCTTGACACTTTATTTTTGCAGACTAAGCAAATTCTCTTCTCTCTGTAAAATGTTACTTCTTCTTCAGTAATATGGGATGGTTTTTTGGTCAATCTAAATAATGATTCTTGAATTTTTATTTCATCTTTTTTCCGAATCTTTTCTTCAGGTTCTTCTTTTAAACCTGAATAAAAAAACAAAAAGCTACTAACCATCCCTATTCTAACATAAGTGACAGAAAATGCTAACCCAACATACCATAAAATTGTTCTTATAAGAGGGAATCCAAGAAATAAAAAATATCCTATTGATAACAGAGAAAATTTTTTTTTTACGACACCAGTTGATTGAAAACCCTTAATAAGATATCCAAATCCACAAAAAATTATACCTGATAGAGAAAATATGAAATATAGTAGTAATATTAAAGGGAATTGAGCATTAAATCCAATATAGACCAAGGAGTCGCCTGATATGCTCGGATATGAGAATTGAAAAACCTCCATTGGAAATAGGAATATTATAACTTCAAAGATAATACACAAAATTAAAAAAATTGCATTGATATATTTCTTTATCTTTGGTACCATTAATTCGGCACCAATGTACATTGAAATAAATGTGACTAAAGGAGCCCATAAAAAGTTAACAATCCCCATCCAATTATTAGGATTTTGTAAATTTTTACTTGTTATTAAAATTGTTAAAAAATCAGTAGATGGCATTAACCAAAAAAAGCCTGCCAAAAAAATACTTATCCCCATGTATAGGAGGAGTCGTGTCTTCAATTTATTAGCATGATATATTATTCCTAATCCAAGTGAAATTGCAAAAATAAAACAACAAAACGCAGAAAAACCATCAATCCAACTATTAAAAGAAAGCACTTCTAACTACATCCTCTTACTTAAATTAAATTTGAAATTCACCTATAGGCAAATCTACTAAAAATTTTGTTTAGTTTAATTTGAATTT
>JBHLPZ010000188.1:0-6058 GCA_048885325.1 Candidatus Odinarchaeota archaeon | reverse complement strand
ATCCATGTCTTCGAGAGTTAATTTCTTTCGACCAGCATGGCGAGTCATTTCTAGAGCCTTATTTGTTACTCCTTTAGCAGTTTTTTCTAGATAATCAATTAGAGCATCTACAGCATCGCGTGCTACCATCTCGGCTCCATTATCTTTCATTAATTTTCGAACAGGACTCCAGGCAAATACTTTTTTAGCCATATTTTTTTTCCTCCACTTTATAATTTCATATAATTTTTCTCAAAGTTCACATTTTTCAACATGAACTTTATTATATTATAATTCTTCTTTCAAATATTTAAAAGTTGCGAGAAATTTCCGATAGAATATGTTTTGGTTAATAATTTCACCCGATCGACAAAAGTACGATGTATGAGAAGAAAAGCCATAGAAATAGTTCTGGGCTATTAGATTAGAGATTTTTTTTAAATTTCAAAAATGTGGGCATAGTAGATTATATAATGAACATTATCAAATATGCGATTCAAAAAGTCTTGCTAGTTCAGTAGTTTTATTACTCTAAATGTCTCTTCCAATTTAAACTAGATTCCAACTAATAGCCACCTTATAAAGGTTAGGGCTTTATAAATTTTTTCGCATCACATAAATTGTTTTTAATTCTTTAAATACAGAAAATCCTTCCGAAAGAAATAAGGAGTATGGACCATGATAATTATGGGCATCCGATTTTCCGTTTTTAACGGGATAACTTTCGATATAATCATATTTCTTGCTTTTATAATATTCGCAAACCTGTTTTAAGAGTAATCTAGCAATACCTTTGTTTCGATAAGAAGGCGAGATTAAAAAGCAAACAACTGCTGCAATTTTCTTTTCATTATTGGACTCATCTTTATAAAGAAGGTATGAATAGTTTTCTTTTGAATTAGCATTACACCATCCAATTGGTTTTCCATTTGAATATGCAAGGAATCCTTTCATCTTTCCAGAAGTAATTAATGCCTTAGATGAATTTCTATTTTGTTCTTTGGTTCTTTTAGCCCACTTTTCCCTTGAACCTTCAATATGATAAAATTGGCAATAACAATCAGCCCAATCGGGATTATCAACAAATCCAATATTATCGAAAAAATTTAAAAAATCATCCAATAAATCTGAACTTAGAGGTTTAATAGTGAGATCCATTATGATCTCGCTTTTTCTTAACTATTTAATTTTTACTATTTTTTTTTATTATTTCTATTATAATTATTTAACAGCTCTAGTATTTACGATAGCATTTAGCATTACTTTTAGATTATCAAACATTTGTTCTCTAAAATCAAGGCCGATTTTAAGAAATAGAATGGATATTAACTTTTCTTCTAAATCTTCGTCAATATGAAACTGTTCCATTAATTGCGACAATTTGCTATCATCATTAACTCTCAATCCAACAACAATAACTCTCTTTTTCCTAATTTTTTTAATTATATTAATCAGAATTTCTTTCCATTTTGGATCAATATCCTCTTTATCCCGTGCATCAAAAATTACAAAAGCGCCATCAGTATTTGCAAGATTAAAATTTTCATAGGAAAAATTATTTATGATTAAACCATTCTTATACGCATATAACTGTTCCTGATCGGAGTCTTTAATCTTTGAATATTCTCCTAGTTTGTCTAACTCAGTTACGGTATGGAATCCAGGACTCCAATTCAAATTATCAGTAATAAAGGATAATTCTAGAATAATAAGCTTTTTCAAGGTGGAAATTATGAGATCTGCTAATTCATCTTTAATCATCTGTTTTTCTTTTTGCTTTATTCTTAATATATAATGATAAGCAATCAACTTAAAAGCATCTGAAACGTTCGATCCGTTTAGAGCGCTCGTTTCTGTATATGATAACCCTTTTTCTGAAAGAGCATTTGCCAAATCTTCTCCTTGTTGAAATGAAACTACTCTGTGATCCTCCAAATCCGTTTTATTACCAGCTATCACCATAGGAATCTCTTCTGCTTTAATATACTCTGTTATTTCATCATACCAATTTTTAACATTATCAAATGATTCGCGATTCGTAATATCATAGACAATGAAAGCTGCCTCAGCTCCAGAATAATACAATTTTCTAAATCTTTTAAAATATTGCTGAGCCCCAATATCCCATAAAGTTAAATTAATTTCATTTCCTTGAAAAGTAAAAGTATGTGCTAGTATATTTAAACCAATGGTAGGACGGTAATCATAAGTGAATTTTCGTTCTACAAATCTGCGAATAATAGAGGTTTTACCAACTTCATGGTCCCCAACAATAACAAATTTAAATGAAAAAGACCCCTTTTCTTCAAGATCGCTAATTTGGTATATTTGTTGTTTTAGTTTTTCATGCCTATCCACTTCCTCTTCAAAATTTGGAATAGTTAATTGAACCAAGTCATCTTCTTGAGCGTGTAGGATCTGTGCTGATTTCTCGGCGAGGAAATAAGCATATGGAGATATTGTATCAATAGATGCCATGCTTGTCAAAACTAGGCTTAAAATCCTTTCTTGATCAATTGAAACAAATAATAATCTATATTGGTCAGTATCAAAACTAGCGGTACCAAACTTTTGGAATGCAAATTCATTTCTTATCCTTTCAAGTACTGGATTAATTAAGGTTGTCAGAACAGAAACAATTTCAAGTTCACTAGCAATATCTTTTCTTTTTTCTCCCGCAATAATCAAACCTTCGATATCAGAAATAATTACTGCTTCTAATTGCTGGAATCGATCTAAAAAATTACTCAATAACTCTCGAAAAAGTTTATTTCTTTTTATTACCAATTACAAAGCCTCTTTATTTTGGATTGGTGATATGACATTCATAATCTTAAAAATATATATAAAAATAATATAGCAACCCATATTTTTAAAAATGGTTATTTATTAGTCATTACTCTCTTCAGAAAATGAAGGATATAGAATAGTTCTAACTTAGGTCTTTAATTGTATTTAACATTACTTCCAGCTGATCATAGATTTCTAGACGATATTCAATTCCTATTTTAAAAAATAACAAAGAAATCATTTGATTCTCTAAGTATTTATTAATGTTAAATTCCTCCAGTAATTGAGACCAATTACTTGTTTCAGATACTCTAATTCCTATTAGGGCTACTTTATTTTCAGTAATATTATCTATGATACTTATCACAGTTTCTTTCCATTTTGGAACAATATGCTCCCTATTTCGGGCATCAAAAATTATAAATATTCCATCAGAATCTGAAATATCAATGTTATCAAAGAGAAAATTCTTTATAACCAAACCATTTGAATATTCATATAGCCTCCTTTCTTTATCGTCTATTACTTTCTCACAATCACATAGTTTATTAATGTCTGTTAAAATTTGTAATCCGGGGCTCCAAAGAGGATTCTCAGTGATAAATGAAATTACTAGTTTTTCTTTTTTATCTAAAATTGAATGTAGTATATCCATTAAATCTAGCTTTAAACGTTGTTCCTCAATTTCTATACTTCTCTTTATATAATGATAGGCAATCAAACTGAAAGCATCTTCAATATTTTCCCCCGTTTTTGCACTAGTTTCTATATATGAAATTCCGCCTTCATAATGCTCGCTAGATAAGTCATTTATTACTTCCACTGCGTTCTTATAGTCAATAACTCTCTGATCAGTTAGATCAGTCTTATTTCCAATAATGACAATAGGTACTTGCTTAAATTTTAAATTTTTTCTAAATTCGTGATACCAATCTTTTACATTCAAAAAAGAATTCTTATTTGTCACATCAAATACTATAAATCCCGCTTGAGCACCAGTATAATAAGTTTTCCGGAATCTTTTAAAATATTCTTGGGCACCTAAATCCCACAAATTAAAAGTTATCTCATTTTCATACAATTCAATAGAATGAGATAAGATATTAAGTCCAATTGTAGCACGATAATCTTGGGAAAATTTCTTTTCTACAAATTGTCGAATTATCGAGGTTTTACCTACTTCATGATCACCGATAAATATACATTTAAATTTATATCTACCACCTGAATCTAGTCTCATTTGATATATTTGTTCTTTAATCCTGCCAGAATTTTCAGAAAGACTTGCCTCAACTTCAAAATTCGGTATAGATAATTGAATAAGGTCTCCTTCTTTTGCATTTAGTATTTGGGCGGTCTTCTCCGCTAGAAAATAGGCATAAGGACTAATTTTATCAATAGAACCTAAAGTATTTAGAACTATACTTAAAGTTGTAGTTTCATCAATAGAGATAAATAACAACCTGTAATTTTCCGTGTCAAAACTTGCAGTTCCAAACTTCTTAAAGGCGAATTCATCTCTCATACGTTCTAGAATCGGTTGGATTAATCCAGTTAGAACTGAAACTAATTCTAGATCTACACTAATTTTCTTTTCTCCCGCGATTACAAATCCTTCATGATCAGAAACAATTACTGCTTCGAGATCATCATCAATTTCCAAGAATTTTGTATATAATTCTTTGAAGAGTGGATCAATATTTATTGCCATTGTAAATCCTCAAGAGCTATGAATCATGTTATTATATAAGAATGGATTATAAACATGGATAATGTTAAACAACATAAACTTAAAAATAGTAATTTTATATTTTATTAAAGCGTTTTCGGATAGTTATGGATAATTGTATCATTTGTCATTTGGGAATTAATAAAGTCGATAGTTTTCAAGAATGCCCAAATGGTCATCCCGTTCATGGTGATTGTTTAAAAGAATGGTTGGTCCACTCTTCAAATTGCCCATTATGTAATGAGTCATACTCTCAAGGGGTTATTGAGAAATTCAAGGCTTATATTAACAAGAAAGAACTGGAAAAACAAAAAGCATTTGAAGAAGAAACTAAGAAAGATACGGTAGAGAAAATAGAAAAAGTTACCGATCAAATTGCATTTATGAAATTTACTGAATCTATTGATATTTTGATTGAACAAAAAGCATATGATTACGCATTATCTAGATTAGAAATGCGTAACGAACAAAATTTATCAACCGAGAAAGGTAGAAAGATTACTTTTCTCAAAGGTAAACTAAATTATTTAAAAGGTAGATATGATTTAGCAATTAACTTTTTGTTTAAATTAGTTAAGGAAAAATTTGATTATCCTGAAGGATTCCTTTATCTTGGCAAAGCATACGAGGCGCTTGGATTAGCCGATAAGGCACAGTGGGCTTATGAAAGAGTTAAATAACCTCCAACCTTATATCTTAATCTAGGAAAAATATTTTCAAGGTGATAACTTTTTTATATTCTTTTTATTTAATCTTTTTTGATTTTTTATATTTATTATTCATTGTTTAAATTCAATAAACTGCAATTTATTTCAAATTAAAGGTGAATTTGATTTCAAATTCTAAAATTAGAGAAGAAAAAAAAGAAAAAACTTCTCGGAATTTAATAATAAAAAAAATATTATTTTTACTATTAGTAGGTATTAATATTGGTTTTTTTGTATATTTTTTATTTATATCACATCAAAATTTAGTTTTAACCTTAGTTGAATCGATTATTAGCCTTTTTCTCTTTACAGGAGTAATCTATATTTTTTTCCGTGATAATCCATATTATTTTTATATTTTTATTGGAATTTTTATTTGTAGTATAATCGTTTCTTTTCCAATCCCGATAATGTTAATAATTGTTATACCAGAATTTATTTATCTATATTATATCTCTCAAAGAAGTTTCAGTGCTGCACGAGTTTTAGCAAAAATGAGATGGGAACGGAAAGCATTGGCTTATGGTTTAAGAATGACTCACACATGGGATCCAAAAAATATAAGTAAACATCTACAACAAGTTGAAGAAAACAAAAAATTACTATATGAAAAGTATTCTATGCGGAAAATAGTAATATTTACAGTCATTTGTACGATTGGCTTTTTAATCACATCAATTCAAGCAGTTGTACTTTACTTTTATTAAGAACGTATTTTTTAAATATGAATTCCTTAAAACTACAAGAACCTATAAAACTTATAAAAACCTATAAATCTTATGAAGCCAATAGCAGCGACTATTGCAGGTTCAGATCCCACTTCTGGGGCGGGAATTCAAGCAGATATTAGAAC
>JBHLPZ010000187.1:0-6083 GCA_048885325.1 Candidatus Odinarchaeota archaeon | reverse complement strand
ACAAACCTTCATTTAAATTATCTCCAATATTATAATTTGGGTCCCAAGAAAATCCAATGGCATCAACCCACCACTCAGAATCAGAAATATTATCGGTTGCAATAATGAAACTATTCAATTTATCGAAATATGGCTCACAAAACGACAAATCTCCTAAATTCATGCCATCTATATAGACTCTATAAGAGGACTCGGTAAGTCCCATATACTCTACAGCGCCTGAGCATCTGAAATCTAATCTAATATGGTGCCATTTATTATCTTGAGGTATAGAAGTATTAGATATAAGTTGATCACCATAATCACCATAATAATACCATCCATCGGTATGAAGTAGAAGAGTAATACCAGTTATTGATGAATTATCAAGAGATGAAATTTCTAAAGATTTATCTGACACATTAGCTCCTAAAACCCATAATTCAATTGTACCTATTTCAATATCTAAATCAGGAAAATACCTCATTCTATAACCACCAATTTCGTTATCGTCAATAAAGACCACATATTTATGGCCATTCTTCTCTTTTACAATCTCAAAATCATAGGTGGGAGAATTTTTGTTTACTTGCCATCCAGAAGGATTATGACCAATAATATCATTTTCAAATCCATAAGTTGCAGGATAATATCCCCGCATAGGCTCGTTGTATGTCTTATTTTCTGGAGTAATTATTGAAATTTCATTGTCACTTGTTTTTACACGATTATTTTCTCCATAATTATTCTGGAAAATATATTCAGGTTTGGTAGTATAAATAATGAAACTAAAACTAAATAAGGAAAACACAATAAGAAAGAAAATTAATTTTATCCAATTATTTTTTTTTTTCATAATATAAAAGCTCTTGAATTTCTGTTTTTTACTGTGGTTCAAATATAAATTTACAAAGGAAATATTTAAAAATTATTGTAAAAATTTCAAGCGTTCAAAATATAAGAGGAAAAAAATTATTTTATGGATTGAGCTCTTGTTATTATTTGAAGTGTTAAAAACGTTAATACCTCATTAAAATTTGCTCTATTTATTTTGGACATTTTGAAATAATGGGCTCCAATTGATTCTGCTAAAGATTGTCCTTCTTTCCAAGATACTAAATCTGAATCTCCTATTTCGATTAAGATTCTTGGCATCTCAACGGAAATACTTGACTTTTTCTTTAACTTAAATTTTAAGTCTGTTGCTTCCTTTAATTCAGAAAAATATAGGTCAATCTTTTCAAAAGACTCTGGATAATTATTATCATATATAAAAATTACCCCACAACTACCTTTATAATAATTAGATCTAATAGACTTGAACCTATTATCACCTGATATATTCCATATATGTAATTTAACTAAAGTATTTTCTAAGACGTTTCTTTCTGTCAACAAAAATTCAACTCCAATCGTTTGAGGAGTATATGGTTGAGATTTAAAGATGGGCGCAATTAATTCACTTTTGAAAGGTACTTCGAAACCAAGCAATACGATTTTAAGGGTAAAATCGAATTTAATACCCCATTCTTCAAAATAGGTTAAAAATCTCTTAAATCTTTGAACCTTTTTACGTAATTCATACAATTGACTTCTAGCTGTACTTGAGAGCCGCAATCCTATAACTCGCCGAATAACAGCTTCGGCTTGACCTTGACTGATAGTTCTTTCAAATTTTAAATATAAATCATAAGCTATTTTTGAGATAACCCAATCCAGATTGAATTTATTTAATAAATATTGAATTCCATTCTTTAACTTCTTGTTTATGTTTGGGAGTTCATGTTCATTAATGGAAATATTACTATATATATCAATCTCACCCTCTCTAAATAAATCCTCTATTGTATAATTTATTTTCACAAGAAAGTTCTCTAAATTTACTAATTGAGATTCATTCAATTGATCTCTTCTACCAGCTTGAGTATCTGCCATTTTTTTAATCACTTAGTATTTTTTTGTCCACAATAAATGAATATGTCCAATTCAGATTATCATGTCCATGATATATATGGACATCCCATTATTTAAATCTTTGCTAAAAAATTTAAAAAATTAGAAATTTAAAGAAAAAAAAGTTTTATATTAACTTTAAGCTATCACTGTTCGCTACCACATTCATGACAAAATCGAGCATCATAATCTATCAAAGTTCCACAATATAAACATCTTACTTGTTTTTTCTTTTTTTCTTCTTCTAACCTAAATCTCTTTTCTGTTTCTCTATCTAATCTTTCTTTTTCTGAAGGTTTCTTTTCAATTACTATAACTTCACGCTGCACTATAACATGACTTGGGGGCACTATTTTCTTTACTTGTTTAGGTGGTATTTTTAGGTCTGGTCGAGGACGTATTACAGGTTTTGGAGGCTTTGGAGGTTTCGGAGGTCTGGCTCTCCTCTTTCTAATTAAAAATACAACCAGTAAAATTGCTGTTGCTGCGATAAATACTCCAATTGCAACACTCAATATGATAATAAGGCTATTATCAGGAGGTATATATGGTGGAGCGTCTTTTTGAACAATTACATTCTCGTAATCTTCATTACCTGCCTTGTCTACCACGTAAAATAGAATTGTAATAGCCCCATTTGGTGCGGCATTCCATGCAGCTGAATTTATATACCCAGAGTACTGTGAAATGTTATAAGTGGTTAATCCACCATCAATGCTGTACCACATGACATCAATATTCAGTTCATCAACAGAAATATTGAAACTTGGAGGCATCGTTGTAAAAAGATCACCAAATAAAGGAGAATTAATAGTAATAACTGGATCTGTAATATCTTTGTTGATAGTAATATCAGCATAATTCAAACGCCCAAGCGAGTCGTTCACATAGAAACGAATCGTAATTGAAACTTCCCCTTGTTTATCCCATTCGGTTTGATTTATGATTCCTGATGATCCAGTGAAAGTAATATTTGTCCCACCACCATCTAATGTATACCATGTAGTAGTTTGATAGAATGATGTTATCGAAATACTAAAAGGAGGGGCATTATTACTATAAAATTCATCAATTGAAGGTGTTATAATGCTAATGGATGGTGGGGGAATATTAATTGAAAAATATCGAATCTCTGATTCATACATAATTCCTAAAGAATCATTTCCAAACACCTGAATATTGTGAACTCCATTTGGTGGTAGAGGAAGTGTAGTATCTCCCAATATTGTCTTGTTGGCTAAATCATCTAAGGAATATCCCCTCCAATCAAGTTTAGTTCTATTTGTAAAAGTAAGTAACAAACCTTCATTAAAGTTATCTCCAACATTATAATATGGATCCCATGAATATCCAATGGCGTCAATATAAGCAGAGTTTATAGCGATGTATCCAACACCAATTGCTATTCTAACCGCATTATTAACAGTGTTGTGAAATGAAAATTCCCCATATTTAATCTGATTAATATAAAGATAATAACAATTCTCACTTAATCCCTCATATGCAGGAGCACTATTACATCGAAAAACCATACGGATGTGATACCATTGATTACTAAAAACGGGGATAATATTTCTCCATACACCATCATTATATGCAAAATAACCACTTCTAATACCAATGGATGGACCCTGAGTGTTAAATTCGTCTCTGAGATTAATAGCAATTGGAGTAGCTTGAAAAACATCACTGACTGCGCACCACAGTTCTATAGTCCCGAATTGTTGTTCTGCCGTAAAATTGCTAGTTACTGAGGTATCATGCGACGATGTATCATCATATATCTGAAAAACATTATGGTGACCATTTAGTGATGGTATAACATAAGTTTCAGGGCTGTAATATCCTGGTTCTGTCCATCCCTGAGGAAATGTATAATATTTATCATTTTCAAATCCATGAGTAGCAGGATAATACCCACTCATCGGCTCTGTATAGGTTTTGTTTTCTGGAGTAATAATATTTATTATAGGGACATCAAGAGTAAAATGTCTCAGATTCGATGCATACAATGCCCCAAGGGAGTCATTTCCAAATACTTGAATATTGTGAGCACCATTTGCTGGTAAAGGAAGTGTAGCATTTCCAAATATTGTCTTATTGGCTAATCCATCTAAAGAGTATCCTATCCACTCTGGGGTAAAGCTTGAATCAAAGCTCAGCAATAAACCTTCTTGCATATTATCTCCGAAATTATAATTAGGATCCCAAGACACCCCTACTGCATCCACCCAGATATTAGTATTTATTACCTCATTATGCATTGCGATAAATAACTCATTAACCGTTGTTCCTGTTGCATAATTCGTAGCGCCAATAACGGAACCTGCTAATTTATTATTTGCATGATATACATAAATATCTGAGGTGTCTGAAACCATATCCCAAGTTACTCTTAAGTGATACCATTTATTAGCTTCCGCGGGGCAGATTGACTGATAGACACTTCCGTCATAATATTTCCACTCGTTTGCCACTATCCGTACACTTACTTTAATATTCAAATCTTCTCTGAGATCAAAAGCATAAATGTAATATGGGGGAGGATTAGCATTATCAAACTTAATCCAATATTCCACGGTACCCGAAGTTAAATCTTCTAACTCTAAAAGAGCAACACCTTGATTATTTATAGTTGATCCGGATTGAATGTGTAAAACATTTTTATGCTGATCTTCTTCTTCTATGACCTCAACCACACCAGAACCTAAAGACCCATCAGTCCAACCTTGGGGTACACTTCCAATTTCGTCATTCTCAAATCCATATGTCGCTGGATAATACCCGCTCATCGGCTCTATGTAAGTCATGTTTTCAGGAGTATGGATTTCAATATAATGAGTAATATTAATCGTAAAATATCTTAGATTAGATGCATACATTGTGCCAAATGAATTATTTCCAAACACCTGAATATTATGAGCTCCATTTGCTGGTAAAGGAAGAGTTGTATTTCCCATTATTGTCTTATTGGCTAGTCCATCTAAAGAATATCCCATCCAATCTAAAGTAGTGCTATTTTCAAAACTAAGAAGCAAACCTTTATTTAAATTATCTCCAATATTATAATTTGAGTCCCATGAATACCCTACTGCATCAATATATGCAGAATTTATAGACGCAGTACCTACTCCCATTGCTATGCTAGCAACGCTATTTAAATTATTCATGAAAGGATATTCTCCATATCTGATTCCATTTATGTAAAGGAAATAAGCATTTTCACTTAATCCTTCATAGACAGAAGCACCAGTGCATCTAAAATCGACTCGGATGCGATACCATTGGTTATTAGAGGCGGAAGTAATATCATGCAATGTACCATCATTATAAACAAAATTTCCATTTCTAATCCAAAATTCTGGACCATGTATATTAAAGCTATCCCTTAAGTTAAAGGCGAAGGCACCATTTTGTGAAACATCAGTTACCGCACACCAAAATTCTATTGTTCCAAAGTCCTGTTCAGCAAAAATACTTTTTACTGAAGAATCAGAAGAAGCAGTATTATCATATAATTGGAACACTGAATTATGATTATTAAATGATTGTATTACGTACGCGTCTGTACCAGCAGCTATAATTTTTGTCCATCCTTGAGCAAGAGTATTTAATTTATCATTTTCAAACCCATAAGTCGCTGGATAATACCCGCTCATTGGTTCAGTATAAGTTACATTTTCAGGAGTAATTATTGAAACTTCATCGTCATTTGATTTCACAGAGAAATTCTTGTCATAATATTTCTCTCGCGTTCTAAGGCTTACCAAATTAAATCCGATTAAAATGAAACCACTCATTGAAATAAGAGAGAATAGTAAAACTAATCTAATCATAGATATCTTATTTTTTTGTCTAATCTTAATCACTAATTTTTATTTTTGTCAGATGTGTATAAATTATTATAATTCTCAATAAAAAATTTTCTAGCTCATTGAATTATTTGTTTATTTATAGGAGAAAACATAATAACTTGAAATATTAATTCAATAAAATTTTAGAATAGAAATCAAGGTATGTAGGAAATTAAATGAAAAAGAAAGAATGCAATAAATTTTATGTGTCTTTCTCGGCAAATTTTGAATTTTTTCTAACATATAGAATAATAGCAATTAAAGTAACACTAAAAACAAGTACAAATGTGTTATAAC
>JBHLPZ010000186.1:0-6149 GCA_048885325.1 Candidatus Odinarchaeota archaeon | reverse complement strand
AAAAACATAATCAATTTCAAAAATTAATAACTTATAATCTTTAAACTTTTATTTTGTATATTTATATTATTCCTAAAATCAAGAGTTTGAAAATCTTTAAATTCAATAGTCATAATACTTAAAAGACCAGTAAAAATAACAAAAGCAATTGTACTTATAACATTTTAACTAAATAATCATTGATGAGATAGAAAATGGAGAGTTCAACTCAAAATGGTACCAACAATGATATTATAAAAGAAGAAATCAATTTACAGTTTCATTGGTACATGTTTTTGTTTTTCATTATCTATTTCGGGTCATTTCTGATCCCCGCTATTATTTTTATGGTCTATATCATGTTTTTTTATTTACCATATTTTTTAGATACCAGCAATTTTATATTGCTTTTCACTCAATTAGAACCACTTTTGGCTTCAATTTTTATGCCTTTAATAATTATTTTATGTTATTTAATCCACATTTTTCTTGTAGGGTTAATTACTAGGCAGATATGGAAGACTACAGAAAAGAAATCTCCGTCTAAAGATGGAATAATCCCTCGAAATATTCCCAGTAAAACTTTAAATTATTATCATATACGTAGTTTTGTAATTAAATATCCAAAAAACGCTGTAATAAGAGGACCTTTTCCATGGCTAATAAACTGGCTTTATAATTTCATAGGAGCTAATTCGATTGGAAAAGGTACAACCCTTGAAGAGAATGTTAGCGCTGATAGATATATTTCGATGGGAAATAATTGTTATTTTGGAGTAAATGGTGCTTTTAGTTCCCATGCTGTCGAAGGAATTTTCGGAAATATAACTTATTTTAAAGTAAAGATTGGTAATAATGTCACTACTGCAGCCTTTAATTGTATTGGCCCCGGTAATGAAATAAATGATAATTCTTGGTTTTTACCTATGACAGGTGCAACTAAACATAATATCTTAAAAGGTAATAATTACTATTTTGGAGCTCCTTTGAGACGAATTTTCAAAAAACGATTGATGGATTACTTAAAAGTTTCTGAAGAAGATCTTGAGAGAGCAGAAAAACTTAAGAATGAAAGAATTGAGAAAAAACTAATCCAGAGAGGGAGAGCAAATGACAAGTAGCAATTCAACAGAAAAAGAAAAAGAAATTCAGGCCGATAAAATAGATTATACAATAGATTTTGTAACCAGTAGTGCTATTAGTAGAATTAGTATCAAATTTCTGGCAATATATATTCCAATTCTATGGGTAAGCGGATACATGGCCGTTGCTGTTTTCTTTGATGTATCTACATTGATAGACAATTGGATTTTGACTATGTTTTTATTACCATTTTGGTTATTTATTTTATATTTTATATTTATCTTTGGAATTGCTATCTTTAGTAAAGCATTTCTATTAATCGTTAATATGGTACATAGACCTCGAGAAGGCGTTTTTAGAGCAGAGAAAGGCGATCAAGACTTTGAGTTTTGGAGATTACGCATAGAGTTGAAAAAGTTAGCATTGTGGTTAATGAATAATAGTCCATTGCCATGGATCGTCATGTGGGGTTTTAGATGGTTTGGGGTGAGGATAGATTTCTCAAGTCACCTCCAAGATGCATGGGTAGATACTGACTTCATAGAATTTGGAAGAAATGTTACTATTGGTCAAGGTACTGTCGTAATGAGTTCAATGGTTGTTGGAAAGTATTTAATCATAAAAAAAGTTATATTTGGGGATCATACCGTCGCAGGAGGTGTATCAAATATAGCACCTGGTACGTTTTTGGGAGATGATTCTGTTACAGGTGCGTTTACTAATACAAATTTTAACCAATTTATTGAACCAGGCTGGATATATGTTGGTCTTCCTGCTATGAAATACAAACCTAATAAATTCGCTGAACAAAGAAGGGATCGGTATTTTAAAAAGGAAGTAGAAGAAGAAATAACCTATGAAGTTCAACATGATGTAAATATTGATGAAGATAAGAAAGATCTAGTAGATAATAATAAGGAGGGAGAAATTTAATGTCAGTTCCCGCATATCTTAAAGCCGGTCCTTTTACATCCAATGTTTTGGTGAAAAAGAGATATTTGATATTGTATATTTTCCAAATTTGGTTAAGCATCTTTGTTATCCAGTTTGAATTTTGGTGGTATTGGAACCTATTGTTTCATAGTAAATTTATCCATTTTATAATTTTCCTTCCCGCTTTGATATTTGTAATATATCTCTCGCTTGTATTTATATCTCTACTTTCTACTAAAATTTTACTTATCATTGTAAATCTTTTTCATAAACCAAGGGAAGGAGTATTTCTTAGAGACTCATCCGATAAGGATTATAGATATTGGAGTATTAGAAATACAATAAAAAAGTGGCCCGCATGGATGGCACATAAATTTCCCTTGCCTTTCTTGGATAATATATGCTTTAAATTATTTGGAGTTAAAACAAAATTCTCAAACTCGCTATTTGAAGGGTGGGTCGATACAGAATTTATTGAATTCGGGAAAAACGTTGTAGTCGGTCAAGCGAGCGTCATCCAATCTGCAGTCATTATTGGGAATCTTTTTATAATTAGAAAAACGATTATCGAAGATAATGTTAGAATAGGTGCCCATTCAGTTATTATGCCAGGGACACATATGAGTAAGAATTCTGTTCTTGCTGCGAGCTCACTTACAATTATTGATCAAGAATTAGAAGAAAGCTGGGTTTATCTTGGCGCACCTGCTAAGAAGTACAAGAGGGATGTGTTTTTTGAAGATGGTTTGGAAGAAACAATAGCTGAACAAGAACAGGATATTGAAGAATTACGTAAAAAATATGAAGAACTCTACACTAGAAGAAAAGACAAAAAAATTTGAGTGAATTAAAGAATCTTTTTCTCAATTATTTAATTAATAGATCGAATCAGAATGAAGATAGGTTATCCTTGTATAAACCTCGCATTAGTTTGTAGAAGTAGTAGAACTTTTCGCTTGAAAAATTATTCTGAAGAGAGACTAATTGAAACTATAGATAAAAATTTAGATTGTTTACAAGAAATTCTTGAATATAATGTAAATAACAAAATCCTTTTCTTTAGAATTACATCTGACTTAATTCCGTTTGCTTCTCATCCTATTATGAAATTTGAATGGCAAGACTACTTCAAAAATAAGTTTAATAAAATAGGTAAATTTATTATAAGGTACAATATAAGAATCTCTATGCATCCTGGTCAATATACCGTATTGAATTCTAAAAACGATAAAGTTGTTAATACAAGCATAAGGGAATTGGAATACCATACAAATGTTTTAGATTTAATGAATCTAGACCGTACGGCTAAAATTGTTACCCATATTGGAGGAGTGTATGGTGATAAAAATGCAAGTAAAAAAAGATTCATCGAGAAATATAATAGGCTTTCAGATAAAATAAAAAAACGTTATGTTATTGAAAATGATGATAAAAGTTTTAATTTAGCTGATTGTCTTGAGGTTTATAAAGAAATTTCTATTCCTATAGTTTTTGATGCTTATCATCACGAATGCCTGAATTCAAGTGAAACTATAACAGAGGTATTCAATAAATTCATAAAAACATGGAACGAAGGAGATGGTTTACCTATCGTACATTATAGCTCTCAGCATCTAATAAAAGGAAAACCGAGCCATACAGATCACCTTCAACTTGACAATTTTAAGAACTTTATTAATAAGACAAAAACTTATAATTTTGACCTTATGTTAGAAATAAAAGATAAAGAACAGAGTGCTTTAAAGGCAATAACTGTTCTTCAATATGATCCACGTTTTATATCCAATTAAAATTCTCAGGATTTATGCAGAATTCATAATTGAATTCAATTCAATTATTGATAATAATCGGGTTCAATGAAGTAATTGTTGTAAAAAGAACTACAATACAACCAGAGCAACAAATTCCAGGGTATAGTCTATTCACTTTAATTGGAATAATCAGCTTCATATCAGTGATTCTCATCAAGAGAAAGTTAAAATCTTAACCTTTTTTCTTTTTTTTTTTTATTTTTAAATAAAAAATTGATTTGGTAAAGTGTGGCTAACTTATGCGAATAAAATTCAATCATTTTTAATATCTTATTCGAACCAAATCGGATTTAATTATTAAGGTTTTTGAGAACTTTAAAAACTTCTTCATTTTCAGGTATATCACTCATTGAATCACTGTAATAAGCATATCTTATAATCCCTTGTTTATCGATTATCAGAAGTGCTGGCATCCTTCCCAATTTTAAAGGTTTTACTTCCTGTTTTAACATCTTGTTAACCTTTTTTTTGGCATCATAATAAATTGGAAATTTGTTTTTAGCAAAATTGGCTTCAAAATTCTTAGCACTTTCCAGGTCATCTGGCAAGATTGTATATAATATAGCATTGTATTCTTTGAATTTTTCGTAATCATCACCGAGTTTTCCTGCATGGGCTTTCGCATAGGGTCAATTTTTACTTCGGAACAAAACAATTACTACACTCTGACCCAAAAAGTCCTGAATGTTATTACTTTCGCCTCTTGAGTTTGATAATTTAAATGGTTTTATTTTTGTTCCCACTAAATTAAATTTATCTTTCATGTGTAACCCACTTATTGTAATTTATACTTTAAACAAATAAGAAATAAATATTGCTCATTTATATTCCTTTTAATTACAAATTATAATTAAAAAAGTAAAAATAAATGGCTTTGATAATTAATTGGTTAGCTGTTATCGTGGTTACAATAATTTATTTTCTGATTCACTTTTTCTGGTATTTTCCATTAGTGTTTGGAAACATGTGGCTCAAATTAGTTGGTAAAGAGAGTGAACCCAAATCAAAAATTATTAGGGATACGATTATAATGATTCCAACAAGCTTTGTAACTGTTCTAATGATTGAGGTTATTATTGATCTCACTGGCATGAATGATATTTTATCAGCTTTAATCATAAGTATCCTTTTATGGATAGGATTTGTTGCAACTATAGGAATTAATCAAAATAATTTTAATGATAGAGGAGTAAAGCTTTTTCTTTTAGAATATGGGTTTTATTTGATTGGATTCATAATCGCAGGTTTAATTCTAGCCGTTTGGCAATAAATTCATTTTTTTCTTTTTTTTCTTATATAAGGTTATTCTCATCGTTTTTAGGAATAATTACATATAGAGGCCATTTTTTCAATATGCCTTTAGGTGCTTGTCCTTCACGAACTTTATTTAATATTTCTGATCGCGTAGCTAAGAAGTCAACTGGCTGATCGTCAATAAAATCGATATTGATTAAATTGTTGATAATTCCTTGAGTGAATTCCTCCTGATATGGACATGCAGAAATTAATTCTATTAACCTCTTCTCAGTTTTACAATTTTTTTGAATATTAGATGGAAAAACTAAATCCCAAGATTGTTTATTATTCTTTAGTAATAGTAAAGCATCAACTTCCAAATTACATCCATTCTTTAAGCAATTAATTAAGTTTCTTGGTTGATTTATTGTAAATTCATTTAGAAAGAAAAAATCACCAGCATAAATGTTATAATCAAAAGGCATAGTAAGCTTTTCAGATAATTTAAGATCATATTTTAATTTAAAACTCGACCGTATAATTTTTCCAGTTATTTGCGGTAATCCATTGTTTTCTTTTATAGTAATTATATCGCCTAAATCAATATTAATTAAGGGCTCAGAACCATTCATTCTTGATACTAATAGCTTACCCGTCTTGTTTGAAGCTCGAGAGATTAATTCTTTTTTACTATGGTGTTCTATAACAGGCAATGTCAAAGGAAAAACATACAACTTATTTTGACGGGAGATTTCGAAGTCTCCTTTAGAAATACTGGAAGCGAAAGTTCCAATCTCAGATGCTACATACAGATTTGTAAATCTTTCTTTTCCTTTTTCCCATTTCATAAACTTCCTTATTAAAGCCCAGTTCTGTTCTGAAAGGGAACTTATGCTAAATATTATTGTAGCCTTGCATAATTTTTCTGAAAGTTTTTCTTGGATGACTTTTGATGCTTTTTGTATACCTATTTTTTCAATCATCGAAATAAGATTCTCTAATATAGAACTTTTATAGTCTGGTAAATCTTCAAGAGATTTTTGTAAATACGATTTAAATTTTTCTAAATCAGCCCATCCTAAAATGGTTAATGCAGGAGCAGAAATA
>JBHLPZ010000185.1:0-6193 GCA_048885325.1 Candidatus Odinarchaeota archaeon | reverse complement strand
GTCAATATTGATTATGTTTTGATGAAATAATGAAGATAGCAAGATATTACAACAATAATGATATAAGACAAGATGAAATGCCAAAACCAACCATAAAACCAGGTGAATTATTAGTAAAAGTAAAAAAATCGGGTATCTGTGGTTCTGATATATTAGAATATTATCGATTTGCAAAAATGAAAAAATTAGGAGTAGATAGTCTAGTTCTCGGACATGAAATCGCTGGAGACATTGTTGAAATTGGAGAAGGAGTAAAAAAGTTTAAAGTAGGAGATCGCATATTTGTTTCTCATCATGTGCCTTGTTTTGATTGTCATTATTGTAATCAAGGACATCATACAGCATGTAATCTGCTTCATAATACGAATTTCGATCCAGGTGGATTTGCTGAATATGTTAGAATTCCTAAAATTAATATTGAGAAGAGAGGTGTCTATATATTAGATAAAGCTGTTTCTTATGAAGAGGCTGTATTTATAGAGCCATTAGGTTGTGTTTGTCGAGCTCAGCGATTAGCAAATATACGAAAGGGTTTAACAGTTCTCATATTAGGTAGTGGAGTTTCAGGAATTCTGCATATACAATTAGCAAAGCTGAGAGGGGCTGAAAAAGTATTAGCAACTGATTTAAATGAATATAGAATGGAAGTTGCTAAAAAATTTGGAGCTGATATTGTATTTCATGCTACTTTTGATGACATTCCTGCAAGAGTAAAAGAATTTAATAATAATAGATTGGCTGATATTGTAATAGTATGCACAGGAGCTCTTTCAGCAGCAAAACAAGCTTTAAATTGTGCGGCTCCGGGGGGTACTATTATATTTTTCGCTGTACCAGAACCAGATATCAAATTAGAGGTTCCTATCAATAAATATTGGAGAAATGAAATTACAATCATGACATCATATGGCGCAGCTCCAGATGATTTACAAGAAGCCTATACTTGGATATTAGCAAAAAGAATAAATGTTAAAGATTTAGTAACTCATAGATTCCCTTTAAGCAAAGCGGGAGAAGCTTTTAAAGTAGTTTGTGAAGCAAAAGAATCTTTAAAGGTCATATTAGAACCGGATAAAAATGAAAATTAAAAGTTATTTAAGGATTTTACTCCTTTATAAAATTTTGCCTATTATTCCTTAATTTTTCCAGATTTTTAAAATCAATCTCTATCTAAAACTTTGTCTGGATTCCAAAAGGACTTAACACCATGAAAATCCCTGAAGTTATTCATATTATTGGCTACAAAACTAAAAGAAGCAAATAATCGATATAAACTCGTAATAGTTCTATAAGCCTCTTTTAAAATATATTTGGGATTTCTTAAAAACTGTCTAAACATTTCCAGAATTAAATTAGAAATTTTTTCAGTTGGAATCCCATTAGGATCTATATCTGGAATATGAACTCCATCTTCCCAATATTTTTCCGCATCTAGAATGTTTTTTTCCACTAATTCATCCCAAATGTCAGTTCCAGGCATTGTTCCGAGAAGATTAAAAACAGGGAAATCAATTTCTAATTTTTGAGCAAATTTCAACGTGTTATAGATCTCTCTATAAGTTTCACCTGGTGCTCCAACTATAAAAGAGCCTAATATTAAGGGAATTCTTGATTTTCTTGCCTTCTTTATTGCTAATATTGACTGAGCAGGAGTAATCCCTTTTTTATAATAATCAAGAATTCTCTGATTAGCACTTTCTATACCATAACAAATGATTCTACAATTAACTCGCCGCATTTCCCTTAACACTTCAGCCGACTCTTGATTAACCCTTCCTTGACACATCCAATTTATATCAATCTTGTTTTTTCGTATTGATTGACAAAGTTTAAATACCCTTTTTTTTGAAAATGTAAAATTATCATCTACAAAATTTATGAATTTATAGCCCTCACTCTCCAAATAAAGAATTTCATCTATTATATTTTCTACAGAGCGAGTCCTAAACCCAATAGACCTTTTTCCATAACAAAAAGTGCAATGATAAGGGCATCCACGAGAGGAAACTATCGAAGTAAAACCTTTTTTAACTAAATCTAAATTACCAAAGTTTCCTGTATATTCGACCTTTAAGGATTTTCTGTCAGGGAATGGCAATGCATTAAGATTCTTTATCAGTTCACTTTTTCCATTTCTTATAATATTTCCATTATTTCTATAAGTTATTCCCTTAATATTTTTTAAAGGAAGATTCCTTTCAAATGCTTTAATCAATTCTAAGAAGGTATATTCTCCCTCATCTCTTACGCATACATCAACCTGGGGATATTTATTTAAGATTCGATAATCATTTACTGTTGCATGGCGGTTTCCAAATACTATTTTAATATTGGGATTCCACCTTTTCACTTCTTTTGCGGTTATTGCAGCACTAATTCCTGATCCAGAAGCTGTTAAGGTAGAAAAACCCAAAATATCAGGATTTTTCTTTTTTATCCATTTAACAATTTGTTCTAGACTAAAGCCTTTTGCAGCTTGGTCGATAATTTCAACATTATAGTTTGCCTTCTTCAAAACAGCACTTATATAACAGATACCTAAAGGTGGATAAAAGTAATCCACATTTGCAAGAAGTCTACCCTTTTCTAAAATATCTCCGGGTCCTGGATTAATTAAAGCTATTTTTAATGCCTTCACCACTCAACTATGCTTTTACTGGTACTTTTTCATTAACATTAATTAGTAAATCTTATCCTTCTTTTTTTATATATCTTTTGAGAATTTAAACTTAACTTTAGTACAGATAATACTAATAGAGAAAAAACAAAAAAAAAAATATTGAAAATAAAACTCATAAACCTATTGGACCGCTCTTATAAATTTCATATGCTTCATCTACTGAAGCTTTTTCATGGACTATTGCTCTTACCGCTTTAATCATGCCTATGGGCTTGTCGGATTGGAAGATATTTCTTCCCATATTTAAGCTTAAAACTAGAATTTAGTTAAAATCTACTCCTACAGCCCCTTTATCAACTGCATTTTTAGCCATTTGAAGAGCATCTCTCTCTTCAATTTTTTTACCACCAGCTATAACAATTGGTGCTGGGCAAATACTTGTAACTTCTTCAAAATTATCGCAATAATAAGTCTTCACGAAGGTTGCACCCATTTCTGCTGCCATTCTACTTGCCATTCCTAGATATCGTGCATCTCTTACCATTTCACGTCCAACTGCAGTGACAGCTAAGGTAGGAATTCCATAATCTTGGCCCCAGTTTACTAACTTCGATAAATTCATTAATGATTGTTTCTCATACTCTCCCCCCACAAAAATTGAGCATGTTATTGCTGAAACGTTTAATCTTATTGCATCATCAATAGCTACGTTAATTTCTTCGTTAGAAAGTTCTTTAAGCATACTAGCACCTGCGGAAACTCTTAACACAATTGGAACGTCTATTTCAGAAGGGACACAATTTCTTAACATTCCTCTAGTTAACATAAGGGCATCAGCATACTCAAATAATGGCTTCATATCGGTAAAACATTTTAATTGACCCGGAATATTCCCAAAATATCCATGATCTATTGCCAGCATAACACAACGTCCAGATTTAGGCTTAATAATCCTATTAAAGCGGTTTTGAAAGCCCCAATCGCCTACTAAAACCATTTTAAATCACTTTTTATTCTTTTGATTGCATTTTTGAATTATTTTTATAAATAAATTTACAATTACATTTTATTTTTTCTATACAAAATTCAGCAATGAAAAAGATTAATCAATATTTTATACAAGACTTAAGATTCGTCATTTAATTAATAATTTTATAGAAAAGCAGCTTAAAGAAGACTTAAAAATTCATCTACTTTACTTTTTATTTTTACTGCTAATTTGGGAGAATATCTTTGTTTAATAAAATCCTTAATTAATTTTATTCGATAATAGCTAGGTTTAGGAAGCATTAGTTCTCGTGCTATTTGGTTTATTAGATCCTCTTCGTATATTTCCTTTACCTTTTCTAAAACCGTCTTAACATATTCAGCTTCTATTACCAATTTTGAAATATTTTTCTGAATTAGAATCACCTGCTCTTCTTCATCAAGAATATCTAATGCTTTTCTGATAATTTCTTCTTCAAACTTTAGTTTTTCCTCCCATGGTGTTTGTAAAATATGTTGATGAGTATCCATAAGGAAAGCATTTTTTTCATTTAATTTTATTTTATTGTAATCAGTTTCATCAAGAAAACTAACATTAGAGGTACCCTGATAGGCTTCTGGAAGTAATCTATCACCGATTTTATTAATAACATACGATAAATCTTCAGATTCCTTATCCCTTATAATATATGCAGGATAATTAAATACTTTAGCATGAATCAAGCAAAATACTCCATATAGACCATACATCTCTATAAAATGTTTTATGCTAAATTTCTTGGTTTCACCCTCCTTTTCGGCAATTGTTTTCATAAATAAATCAATTTGATCATAACCTCTGATAACACCCTTGGTATCAACAAATACAATGAATTGATGTTCTTTACACACTCCACCTTGAGGAACTTGTATTTTAATTGTTCCAAATTTCTTTTGAGTAAAAATTTTAATAGGAACTTTAATTATTTTTACTACGGAACACGCTGGACACGTAACCTCAATTTCCTTGTAGCTCATCTTGTAATAATCTTATTTAAATCTTTGATACTAAATATTAATGGTTAAAACCTAAATTAATCTTTTGTCTATTTAACATTCTTTTTAAAGTAAAACTTAGTTCTTCCCAATAATTCTTCAAATTTTTCTTTCCAATCTGAATAATCATATATATAATTATATCCACAAACCTTACTGAAATCCTTATTTTTAATTATGTCTTTAATTTTAAGAGCTCCATGAGCAGTTTCTTTATTTGGACCATAAGGATTAAGACGCATACTTTCTTTAATGAGGAATACATAATCGCATACGAATAAAACATTCTCAAATATATAAAAAGTAAACCCTTGTGTATGTCCATTAACATGGAACGCTTCAATTCCACTTAATTCAAAATCTTTTAAAAAAAGTTTATCAAAAGAGTGATTTTGAGCAAGGCTATTTTGAGCATCATATTGATGGATCCAAATAAAAGCAGTATAGTAGTTTCTATAGAGATTTGAAGCTCCTAGAAAATGGTGATGAGTAAATAATATCTTATCCATTCTATCTAAACTAGCTTGAAAATTAGAAGGACAATCAATCCAAATATTCTGATTATCAGAAACTATACAATATGCAAGATGCTCTAAACCCAATTTTGGTGAACTTTTTAAACCATAAACTCTATTGGTAACTTTTTCCTTTTTAATCCTATATTTTTTTGAACAAAATTCGGCTGTTATAAATTTTTCCTTTGGTGTTCCACAGAAAGGGCAATTTTCAGGAAGATAACCAATCATATTATAACCACATATTTCACAAACATATTGCTCCAATCTAAAAATATTCATGGAAATCTTCCTCTTTTTTTTAATATTTAATTTTATATTTATTGAGATTTAATATTTTTTTGACATATTTATTTTTTTTAATAAAGATAGGTAATTTTATGAAAATAGAGACCTCAAAAGAAGATTCTGATTATATGTATAATTTTGTAAACAGGATCATAAATGAATGTGGTCCTAGAATGCCTTGCAGTCCAGCAGAAGCTAAAGCAGCTGAAATAATAAAAAATGAAATGGAAACTATATGTGATACTGTTTCTTTAGAGCATTTTACATGCCATCCTAAAGCATTCCTTGGATGGATAAGATTAATTTTGGTTTTTATTGTGATATCAATTGGACTTTATCTTATCATGCAATTAGTTTCAAATCCTTTTTGGTTAGCGATTATATCCATTATTTCTTTCTTTTTAGTCTTTCTTTCAATAATAATAATGTGGGAGGAATTTTTTAACTACCGAGAGTTTATTGACCCTTTATTTCGCAAGAAATCGTCTCAAAATGTAATTGGAAAAATAATACATGGAGAGCCAAAAAATATCATAATTTTTTCAGCTCATCTAGACTCCGCAATCCAATTTACTCTATTGAAGCTACTAAAATGGGGTTTTTTAATTTTAGCTTTCGGAGGGATTTTGTTAATTCTAATTTGGTTTATTATTGCATTTTTAAATCTGATGTTCATGGTGATTGGATTCATTACACTAAAGTCAGTCTTTTTTATTACGTCAATATGGCTGCTAATAATCGGGAGTCC
>JBHLPZ010000184.1:0-6206 GCA_048885325.1 Candidatus Odinarchaeota archaeon | reverse complement strand
ATAGAATATTAAATAAAATTGATTTTAATCTAAAAGATTTTGGATTATAAAAATTAAAAAATGAAGGAACAATTGATTTACTCTAATTTTATGGTATGTTTTTTAGTAGCAAAGACTATTCCCTCTTCATCAATATTACCGCTATCGGTTTTTATTTTATATGGCTTAATTGATATTTTTAATTTATCTTTCTCTGTTGTCCAGCATGCTAAAACTAAAACATTTTCTTTTTTTAATAGGGTATCCATTATGTAAAAATCATATTGTGGACCATAGGCGCCCCAATAATTTCCAATATAAACCCCATTTAAGAAGATATGCACATTATGTTTACCTTCAACATGTAATCTCAGAGGGATTCTTATTCTTTCACCTATTTTCCAATTAAAGATGGTTTTATACCAGATAATTTGATCATCCGGCGTTATGGTTGGTTGATGACTGATTTCTACCCATTCTTTACCTTCACCATTATGAAAACCAAAATTTTCTCCTGGGAGTCCAGCAGTATTATAGGCTTGTTTTAATTTTGTTACATCAATTCCAGAGATATACCACCTTTCTGAAATAAGTGGTTTTGAAAAATTTGCAGATAAAATTCCTCTAGGATTTCTAAGATCGTCTGCAACGAAAAAATTTTTGTTTTGACCTAAATTCTCTGTCAAAATGAATAAAATATTTCTATCACTTTTGAGATAATTAGTTAATTCATAAACTTCCCCGCCTTTATCTGAAGGATCTATACCAATCATGGCGCCAGGTTGCATAGAATTGATACTATAGGTATTATGCCCCCCAATAAATTGATTATTTAACCAAATTGCAGTTTTATGTCTCGAATTAATCTTAATATTAAAATTTTGAAAATGAGAAGTATAGAATTCACATTTATATAATACGTGCCCGCACATATAATGGTGATCTATAGGATCTTTATCAATTTCGAAATTGATCCGTTTCCAAATATTTGAATTATCCTGATTAGCCCAATTAGTTTTGAGCTTGTACCATGTACCAAATGATAACTCAGGTAATTCAATATTAGATGAATAGCTCTTTTTCATTAATCCTGGAATATTTGAATTCTCTACTTTTTCAAATCCTTCAGGTGTATTATCAGAATCTAAAATCCATATAGTTTGGGTTTCTAGAATCTCCGCCTCTATAGCATTACTATTAGAAAAGAACAATGAATATGCCCCCCAAGCTAATCGTATATTAGATTCATTAAAATCTGCATTTAAAGTAAGCGCCAATTCCTCAGATAAACAAAGAATATACAATTTTTTTTGATTTATGTTAGTTATAAGGCCAGATCCTTGAGAATCAAATGATATTCTAGTAAAATCCCCTTCAAAAAAGGATTTTATTTTTCCACTTACTTCAAAGTCTGTTCCTTCTAGTAATAACTCCCCACCATTATTGATTATGACAATTAGATGCCCACCAGCATAAGATCCCTTTAGAATGATATTCAATGAACAAAACCTTATATTAAATTCTCCAATTTGATGATTCCCAATTGCTATGAAAGAATCCCGAGATCGCAAATATTGGTTTTTCTCTTTAGGTATTTGCAAATTCTCTGAAAAAAGTATCCTAAATTCCTCAGCTTCATTTTTATTGAAATTTCTGAAGAAATAGAAATTGGTTCCATCACTTCCTAATCGTTGCCTATAAAAAATGTTTTCTTGATCACATAAAATTTTAAGGGGGTTTATTAAATCTGTCTCAAAAAAACTATCTTTAAAACATTGAATAAATAATGAGAACAATCTTAAATGTCTCATTCTATAAGATTGGAATCCATATTCTCTTATACTTGCTGAATAATCATAACTAGTATAAACCTCAGGATTGGGAAGTGAGCCCCATGTAGTTCCACCATAGAACATATAAAGCACCATCATTGTAACTCCTTGAGCGGCTAAACTCTGAAGTAACATTTTCTGGTATGTTTCTCCATAAAAATTATATAAAACATCATACCCATAAATTATGCCCCAATGATTATACCATCCACCTTGAAGTTCAGGAATAAAGAGGGGGGAATTTACAGCAGCTCCTCCGAAGGATCTTACTTTTTCTTCAATATGATCCACTTTTTTGCGAAATGAAACAAATCTCCAGTTATTAAGCGGCAAATTTTCAGGAGTTTTATCTGCCCATATAGGATATTTATCAAAACCATATAAATCAACTAATCCATTCCAAGATCCTAATTCTTCCACATCATTATGGAAATTTGGAACTGTGATACCAAATTCTTCAGCATAAGAAATAAGTTCTTGCATATATCTACGAATTATTGTTTCATGTTCAGTATATTCATTCTCTATCTGAAAAGCAATTATCTTGCTTAGTGGATTTTCTGTTATTTGATGTTTTTTAATTAAGTTTATAAAGTTTTCATACCAATGTTTACAATATTTCATGTAATAGGAGTCGTAAACTGATTTACCCGTAACTTTTAAGTGTTTAATTCTAATATCTCTCCTTCCTAAAAGCCAACAAGGGTATCCTCCAGCTGTAGTTTCAGCACAAATATAAGGTCCTGGAGCAACAAATACATATAAACCTAATTCTTGGCATAATTCCAATAAATATTTTACATCTCTATTACCTTCAAAATAATATTTTCCTTTCTTGGGATTATGATATCCCCAATGAAAATAGATTCTAACACAATTTAAACCGGCAATTTTATACATTTTTAATATATCTTTCCAGCGTTCTCGATCGGGTACCCTCCAATAATGAAATTCACCACCTAAAAGGAAGATTCTTTTTCCATTTATTTTTAAGCTATATTTATCCCAAGTAATTTTTGACATATTATCAAATTACTACTTATTCATCAGTTTGTATTAGCTCTATTTTTACTTGAAATCTGCTGAGTGAGATTGTTGAAATTAAAATTAAAACAAGTGCAACCATAAATAAAATAAAATTTTGAAAAGTTTGATTAAAAACAAATAAACCCGCGATTATGGGTATGATTAACATTATTCCATTCTGGGTTGGGACAATTGTTAAAGCTTTACTTTTTTGAAGAGCTGATTGTAAAAAAATAACACTTGAAATGTAAAATACTAGCATTCCCCAAGAGCTAATGAACATCCATAAATGTAAATAATCAAACCAAAAAATTCCAAATAAAATCTCCCAGAAGGATAAAGGAAAAATTTTGGCTTCAGTAAAAGCTTGTGCTAAAATATTAGTAAAAATCGCTCCGATTGAATATAAAATTGCGCCGATAAACATTAAAAACATTCCTTCAAACTGAGTACCTCGTTTTTGTTTTGACAGGAAGAAAAATCCAATGCATAGTACAAATAGCGGACTTAAAAATATAATGAAAGGAATAACAAATTGATATAAATCAATAACAATATTTGTAATTCCTGCAAGTGCTATTAATATCGGAGAGATTATTAAAATTCCTATGGCAATAATTTCATAATAAGTAATCTTTTCATTCAGCATTTTAACCGCAGATACTACGAAAAACAGTAGTCCTATGCTCATTAATGGTTGTACAACGACTATACCAACCAATCCCATCGCGATAGCATAAGGTATCATTCCAAGCAATCCCAGTAGAGTACCAGAAAGCCAACTTTTATTTTTGCTAAACTCTTTAAATGTATTATATAAATTTCTTACTCCCTCTTCAATTTTTATTTCAGAACCCTCTCTTAAACCTTTCTTCTGGAGGACAATACCAAAATTAAAACAAAAAGCAGCAATAATTGAAATACATATCCCAAGAATTGTAGTTAATAGATCAACCATATACAATCTTAAATATTCAATCGTAATTAATTTTTTATAATGAAAGATCAATAGATATATTATGGAAGATAATACGATATTAAATAAAGAAAGTTCAGAGAAGACGAAAGAGAAGAAAACCGTTGAACTTCCTGCTCTAGATTTCTTTAAGATTAATTTTATTAGTTTTTTAGTTCCTTTATACATATGTTTAGGTTTTTTTCTTCTTTTTGAGTATGGAATCATTAATATTTTCTTTTCATTTGACTCAATTTTTCATTTCATAATGTTTCCAGGAGTTCTATTTTTATTATATTATATCTATCTTATCCTACTGGTAGAATTTGCTGCTTTATGGGTACGACGTTGGAATAAAAAATCCCCGCCACAGCAAGGAGTATTTGCTCGCGTTCTTGATGATGTGGATAGTCCAGAAGGAAAAATGATGAAGTATTATCATAAAAGAGGATTCATTATAAAATTTCCTATGTGGCTAACCTCAAAATCACCTTTTCCTTGGCTCGTAAATCGTACTCTAAAGAGAATAGGTCATAACAAGATAGGTAAAAACGTTATTTATTGCGATGGATATGTTGGATTAGAATTTACTGATATAGGAGATAATACATTCTTTTATCCTACAGCTGGGATATCTTCACATGCTGTTAATACGATATTCGGAAAGATAACAATGATAGAAGTAAAAATAGGTAGAAGTAACACGTTTTATCCGGGTGATATAACTGGTCCAAATGCGTTAACCACTGATAATAATGTAATTTTTCCGAACACAGTATTGCATAAAAATTGGAGGGGTAAACCAGGTAAATTTTACTATCAAGGAAGTCCTGGACGTCCTATAGAAATTAAGCATATAAAAAAAGAGCCTTCTTAATTATTTTCGTGGATATTTTCCATGCTTTTGAAGAAATTCTCTGTATTTATTCATATTATCAAGCACTTTTCCAGCCAGATCAAAGCTTTCGAACACAGGAACGTTTCTATTTAATAACCTAAGCTTAAATTTATAGCGGCTTTTATATTCTTCAAAACCCTCTGAAATTTTTAGCATAACACAGATCATGGGTTTTGTACAAATTCTTTTTGCTTTTCCGATATATTTTATAAATGATTTATTCAAATCTGTTCCCTTTTCAAACCCTAATTTACCAACTAGGGAATCCTCTAAATTCTTAAACCTTTCCGGGTCCTTAACAAAAATTATGGCAGAAATATTTGGATCTTTATCTAGAGTCAATATTGTGCGATAATATATGTGTGGTAATGCACCTTGAGCCCCTAGGTCGATGGGGTTAGCGAAGTTAGTGTTTACATCATTTAAAAATCGACTCATTTTGTCACTAGTTTTTTCTGTTAATTTAGGAATTCTCAAATCATACTTTTCCAAAGTATCGCCTGCCTCAATTGTCGATCCACCACCAATACCGATTAATCCAATATCTCTCGATTGAGGCAAATGGATTAATTTAAAAGCAGATGCTAAAGCAGCAAGTTCTACAGAATTATTAACGAGTAAACACCCTGTCTGTTTAGCAACGGCTTCCCATATCTTATTATTCCCAGCTAATCCTCCTGTATGAGACATTATTGCTTTCTTAGTTGCCTCTCCATAGCCAGCCCTCCATAATATCACTGGCTTTCTGTTTAAATTGCATTCTCTTGCTATTTTCATGAATTGGCGTCCATTTTGTCGTGTTTTAAGATTTTCGAGGTATAATCCAATAATAGCTGTTCGGTTATCATACAAAAAATATTCTAAAAAATCTGGGTGTGTTAAGTCAATTGCATTCCCCACAGAAATCATTTTTGATACTTCAACACCATAAGCATCAACTAACTGAGCTACATTCACTGCTAACCCACCAGATTGTAATACAGCTCCAAAATTTCCGGCTTTTTTTGACTGAGCTCTTCCAATATATAATCCAGCTTCAGGGTTGTAAATTCCTAAACAATTAGGTCCAATAATTCGGATATTATGTTTCTTTGCTATATCTAAAACTTCATTTTCTAGATTATAATTACCAATCTCACTAAAACCAGAGGTAAAAATAGTAACATAAGGGACTTTCTTTTGACCTACTTCATTTAAGATTTTAGGGACAATCTTAGCAGGGACTCCAATTATTACATAATCAATTGGTTTATCCTCTGGAATTTCTAAAATCGATCCATGAACTTCTAATCCATAAAGCTTTTGTCCTTTTAAACGAGGGTTAAAAATATAAATGGGTTTTTTAAATCGATCTTTCATTATTTCGACAAAATAACCGCCACCTGCTGGATTATAGGATGCTCCAACAATTCCTATCGCTTTGGGATAAAATAATCTCTCAAACCTCTCTATTATTGGTTGTTTAGTGTCTAACATGGTAAAAAATAAGAGATTAGTTTTTTTTAAGCAAAAATTA
>JBHLPZ010000183.1:0-6299 GCA_048885325.1 Candidatus Odinarchaeota archaeon | reverse complement strand
ACCAAATTGTTGTTCAGTGCCGTTACAGTGAGCCATTACATGTACTAATTCATAATTTGTAAAATTTGGATGCGTAGTATCCGAAATATTTGAAAGAAAATTTACTGAATTCGTAGAATCATAACCGTAATAATTAAAATTAGACTCACAAGTAAGATTAGCTCCTGTATATGCTGTAAAGTTACTAATCCATTCACTCCTATAACTTGCCCATTCATCATCGATGTAGAGTAATGCTTTGTGTGGACGATATGTAAGATTAATCCTTAAATTATGATCTCTAGAAAAGAAATTACTTAATGAAGTAATAGGATTGAAACCAGGTTCAGATATAGTGAATGGGCTAATACGTGCTATCCATATTTCTGGAAGTGCATCTGCTGTTCCATTATTATGTTCTACATTATTATCTGTAGCTCCAACATCGTAAACACTATTTCCATTTACATCAGTCCAATTACCGTCTAAATCCATCAAATAATAATCGCATGAAAAATAGCGATACATAGACCAAGCTGAGTCCCAATACCTTGCTTTTGCAAATGGAAGCTTACCTATTAAGACTGCCCCTATTAATCCACTTAAGTAAGCTGAAGTTATGTTACTCTTAAGTTGGCTAACATCGTTAATCGACCAATTGATCACAGTTACATTATACCCTTGAGCTATAATATCTTGTTTATATTGATTTATTTCTGAACTTAAACTAGAATAAATTGTGGAATTAACATAAATATTAACTTGTAATCGAGTTTGGCTTGGTGTTTGGCTTGGTTCTTTAAAATATGGTAAAATAAGTGCTAAAGATATGGCAGCACCAAATAAGATTATTGTAGTAAGTATGACGGCCTTGACATTTTTTCTCATATTTTAAACCCTTAATTATTTTTAGATAAAAAAATCTTAATCAATTCTAAAATTGATCTTTATATTTACATAGAGTTTGAAATATATATTTATATAGTTAAGTAAACTGTATATGTTAAAATTAGTATTTTGTTAGGTGGCGATTTTAAAACCTTTAAACAACCGTAACAAGTACATTATTTCTTCACTTCCTTGAATAATTCTTTGTATACCATATGGAAAGTCTTGAAATTCAACTTGTTTCCCTTGAGAAACCCATGTTATAATTAATTGTACCATTTCCTTGTACTTTTTTACCGTATGCCCTTTGGATTCAATTTCTGATATTATTTTTTGAGCTTTCTTTATTTTTCCATTTAAAATCAAAGATATTGCTGCTAAAACATAAGACTGAACGATATGAGAATATCCAATTTTTTTTAAATTAGCTGCTTTATAATAATATCTATAAAGATTATTAATCATTTCATTAAGTAGAAAATCTTTTGCGGTATCAAGTTGCTGGTAAAATTTAATACTTTCTAAAATAAGTGTAGCTGCTGTATAAAATTCTTTATTTTTTAATCCTTCTTTAGCGATTATGTTTAATCCTCTAACTATTTGATTAAAAATACCAAATCTGTTAAATTCTAATCTTCCCTCAATAGCAATATCATAAGCGTAAAGATAACTTTCAGTTGAATCATTTACATTTTCTATTTTCCAATAATCGTCGCCAGCTTTAACATAATGCTTATATGCCATTTCCAAATTATTTAATTCTTTAAATGTAACAGCAGCATTGAAGAAATTTGTAGCTGCATCTTCATATTCTTCAATTTTTTCTAAATAATTACCAGCTAATACAAAGCATGATGCTGATTCAATGAGGTTATTATTAATTTCTTGATAACATAATGCAGCTCCACGATAAAATCGGGCAATTTTTTGAAAATTTTCCCTACTTTTTTCTAAATTTTCTGCAAGATTTATATAAGCTCCAGCTTCCCTTTTTGAGTATTGAATAAATTGATCCTCATCTTCTATTGATTTATATAATTTCTTTAAGACTTGACAAATTTGAGCTATTATAAGGTTATCATTTTCTCCTTCAATACTTTCATATAATCCATTAAAATACTCAACTGCTTCTTGAAGAATATTTTTAGATTTACTAATTTCATCTAATTCTTCATAGCAAAAAGAAATTTGCTGGTAGGAATATGAAGTTAAATCATAATACTGATGTTTTTTTGATATATCTATAGCAGAATCATAATATTTTATAGCTCTCTTAAAATCATTAATTTTAAGATATAACTCAGCAATATTCTGATAATTCTGAGCAAACTTTCTAGTTTCATTAAACTCCTTTAAAAGCTTACTTTCTTGTTTAAGAAAATCTATACTATTAATTATGTTCTTTCTTTCTAATTTAGAATCACGTAATTTTTCTGCATAAATATCTGCTATTCTTAAATAAATCTCTGCAATTTCATGTAACTTTGCCTGTAATTTATATGTTGTTATTTGATTTTCCCATAGTTTAATTGAAAATTTATACAGTTTATTTGAATGAGTGTTATTAAAATCTTCCAATAATTCAGCTGCTGTGTATAAAAATTCCCCTGCTTCAAAATAATCTCCAGATCCAACTATTTCATTAGCATAATCAATAGAATCCTCAATTAATTCTTGGATTTTTCTATCTCTCTCTTTTTGGACTTTTAAAGACTTTATACTTGTTACAAGCTTACTCAACTTCTCTAAGTAATCTCCATAATCTATATAGCTATCTTCTCGGAGGATCTATAATCAACCCTTTAGTTTATGCCAAATTCTATGTATAAAAATTAATATACACATAAAAAATACATGGTTTTTTAGAAAAATTTTAAAAGACCTATTTGAAATGTCAATTAGCTTATTAATCCTTATATTTCATCTAAGACAATTTTACAATTTTGAGATTAAACACTTTTTAAATTATGGAAATAGCTTTAAATACTAAAATAGTTTTATTAATATTAATTAAAATTAAAGTATTGATATAAATAAAAATTCAAGGTGTGTTAAAATAAAGCAGGTATCAGAATTATTGGAGACAGGATTGTATGAAATATTTAAGCCTGAGAAAAGAATGGTAGTAAGAGACCTTCTTAAAGAATTAAACCTAGAAGGGAAATTTTTTGGAATCCTAGTTAACGGGAAAAAGGCTACCGAAGACACAGTTATTAAAGAAACAGATGAAATTATCATTCTGCCCCACATTGCAGGGGGAAGTTAAAAATTTTCAATTTTTTTAGAGATTCTTCTTATTTTTAATCTAAAATAGGTTAATAAACCTGTAGTTCAATTTTTAATAAGCCTAAATTAGATCAATTTTTAAAAGATCTTGTGCTAAAATTGTATTAGGAAAAATTTCTTGAGCATCTTTTAACAATTTTATCGCATCTTCTTGGTATCTTGATGAGATATGAGTTAATATTAGCTGTTTTACGTTCATTCTCAGAGCCATATTTGCGGCATCAACCGAAGTCGAGTGTTTTTTTTCTTTAGCAACGTGTTCTAACTCTTTTGAAAAAGTAGCTTCATGTATCAATATGTCTGAACCCTCACCAATACCTATTAATGAATCACAAGGAACTGTATCTCCTGAATAAGTCACTTTTCTGCCTGGACGTTTAGGACCAACAATTTTCTCCTTAAACGGGTCTATTTTTTTTCCTTTAAAATTTATAATTTCTCCTTCTTGTAATTTCTTCCAAAGGTGACTTGCTGGGATTCCTAGTTCTTGTGCTCTTTCAGGATTAAATTTACCACTTCGAGGTTTTTCAATAAATGAATAAGCAAACGTTAGTACTGAATGTTCAACTAAAGCATATTTTATGAGATATCTTTTACTTTCAAATATAATATTATTTTCAATTTCAATTTCGTTAGAATACTTTTCTGCATCTAAATCTTCAAATTCAAATAACTTCCTTTGCGAATGATCAATTTCAATGATTTTAATTGGATAATCTGCTTTCAATCCAAGTATTTTTCTATGTAAATACAAATATAAGTAAAGATTTCTAGGACCATAAATAGTAAGCGGAGCAGTCCTATCAATTAAGCCAAAGCGGAATAGAAGACCAGGAAGGCCTATTACATGATCCCCATGAAAATGAGAAATTAAAATAGTTAAAGGCTTGTTAAATTTTAATCCTGCTTGATTTAAACGACGTTGAAGATCTTCACCACAATCAAAGAGGATTAATTCATTTTTATATTTAAGAGCAATGGAGGGCAAGTTCCTTTCTTTGATGGGAATTGCTGCAGAAGAACCTAAAATAATTATTTCCATATTTGATTATATACTTTTTCTTAACTGGTCAATTTCTAGCCTTTGCTCAATATTCTGTTTATTCAAATCTTCAATAATTGTTTTTAATTCCTCTATTCTTAACTTAAGCTGAGGGTTTTCAACTTCTTGGGTTTGAATATGAGTTTCAGCTGCTATACTTAATTTATTTATATTATTCATTAATTCTGAAATTTTTTTATCTTTTAACTTTATTTGGTTTTCTAGGTCTTCATAACTTCTTTTAATCCTAATTGCTTCATTTTTTATTGTTGTAATTTCCTCATCCTTGGTCTTTAAGGTATTTTTCGCTTCGTCTAATTGCTGTTGTAAGAAGCTAGCCATTTCTCTCTGAATTTTTAAGTTACTATCTATATTACTTTGAGGAACTGCTTCTTTAGGCACTTTTTGACTTCCAAACGCCTTTAATTGTTCTTGAAGTATTGATATTTGGGATTTAGATTTATTTAACTTAGTTTTTAACTCTTCGACAACCTGTTTAAGTGTAGGAGATTGAGATGAGTCGTCAACTAAGCTTCTTTGTTCTCTCAATTCCTGAATTTCTGTTTCTTTATTCTCTAATTTGGTTTTTAATTCCGAAATTTTATTTTCATAGTTCTTAATTTTACTTTTAAACTTGTTTTTATCTTTATAAGAATCTAATTTTTGTTTTAATTCACTATTTTCTCTTTTAGTCTTATTTAGTTTATTTTGTAGATCTTCCAAAAGACTTTTGGAAATTTTAGTGCTTGTTGCTGTTGAATTATCGTCGACACCAATTTCAGTAATTGATTTCTTTTTTTCGATTTTTTGATTTAATTCTGTCACCTGTAACTTTAAAGATTCAATTTCTTCTTCTTTTTCTCGTAAAACTTCGCTAAAATCACTGCTTCCAATATTATGTAGTTTTAACCTCCGTATTATAGATTCCTGTTTATTTATTTTATCCTGGAGTTCTTTCACTAAATTATTGAGGGGTGCTTTTTCTCTAAGTTCCTCAACTCGAATAACAGAAGTAGATTTTTCTTGCAATTTTATATTATCAAGTTTTTTCTGGGCATCAAGTTTTTCTTTTCTTAAAAATCCCATTCTATCCTTTAATTCTCTGATCTCCCTATCTTTCGCATCTAATTCAATTTGTAATTTCGATTCTTTTATTTTTTTACTTTTCTTTTTAGAGGGTTCTTCTGACATAAGTTCATGCAATTTCATTATTTCTTCTTCAAGATTATCAATTTTATCGATATATCTTATGATTTCATTGTCCTTTTTGTCAAGCTCCTTCTTTAGTTCGTTAATTTTCTCAAGTAAATTTTCTTCTTCAGTCATAATTAGTATAATTTGTATAATTAGAATTTAATCCTATATATAGTTCATCTTGCAATATATATTTTAATCTTTTTTATTCAATAGATTTCAAAATCTTTGATAGTAAAATTCTTTTTTATTTTCTTTATTACGGGAAACAGACCTAAGTAATTAAGTAAAAGAAATATACCCAATAATATACCCATTATTATAAAAGGTATTGAGATATGTGGTAAATGAACTCTATCGAATAAAACAATGGAATTCAAGATCATTCCTATCCCTAAACTTAATATTATTGATGGTATTAATACATAGAGCGTTTCTAAGAATAGAATCCTCCTCAATGAGCGGAATTTTGAACCAATTGCTCGCATAATTAAGAAATCTTTTGCTTTTTCAATGATTCCTCCTTTATGATAATTATATAATGAAAGAACAGAAATAGCTGCCATAACTATGATTAAAAATGTAGGATAAAGTGAAATATTTGTAATATAAGCTAAATTTGTTTCAAAAGTCAAATCAAGATTAATGAACATAAACTCAGATCCAAGAGTATTATTTAAAATTGTTTCTAAATTAGATTTTAACGTAATATAAGAACTAGCTTCGTATTTTAGTAATATTAAATTAATGTTTTCATTACTCAAATGTAATTCGTTCCTAAATATTTCAATATCTATATATCCAGCATAACCACAATAAAAACTATCGATCACTACTCCACATGGATGAAAAGAATGGTTTAAATCTTCTAATAACATACTTTGATCAAGTGCATAATCAAAAAAGTTAT
>JBHLPZ010000182.1:0-6330 GCA_048885325.1 Candidatus Odinarchaeota archaeon | reverse complement strand
ATGAGAAAAATACAGGTTTTCTGTTAAATAGTACATTTATTTATGAGTTTGGGATAATTATCGCTAACTACTCACTTACACTTGTTTCTTCCAATTACTTTGAAGTTGAGGGAGAAAATGGTATTTCAGGTTATAACTTATTATTAATTTTTGTGTCTCTAGGTATAATAATACTCCTCTCAACAAAAGTGAAATTTAAGAAAATCAAGAATTATTAATTTTTTTTTTAATTTTTAAATCTTAAGTCTTTTTAAAATACATAATATCAAATTTCAAATTATTCAGTTAATTAGATAAATTATAATATCTAAAAATCATTTCAATCTTAAGATTAGGGTTAGAAAAGATTTGAATAGAATTTGGCCATGGTATTGGCCTAAAAATGGGATGCCTGAAAAAACTGAGCCATTTACTTGGATCGTTAAGGGAAAAGTGGCAGCCAGTTGGTGGCCAGACCTTCCTCTATATGAAATCTATAAAAAAGAAGGGATTTCAGTAATAGTAAATTGTTCTGAATTCGACAATCACAGAGATGTACCTAAAGAATTTGATTATTACCATATTAACGTCCCTGATTATGGAATACCAAGTAATAAGCAAATTGGTAAATTTCTACAGATTTGTGAAAGCTATATTCAAAAGAAGGAAGCAATAGTAGTTCATTGTGTAGCTGGATGTGGTCGAACCGCTCAATTTATTATCGTATGGGCAGCTAGAAATGGATATATTCCAAAAAGCATAGATCCTGTAAAATGGATACGAAAATTAAGACCGTGTAGTTTAGAAACTAAAGAACAGATGACTCAAGCCAGAAAATTAGCTAAGTCATATCAAATTAATCATTAGTGAAAAGCTTATATTATATTACTTTTATATGTTTATTAAATTCTGAATTTATTTATTGGTATAAAAATATTATTTCAAAATGGAATTTAGATTTTAGGCTCGCTTATGAATAAAACAGACTATCTTTATATGATTCTTGATAATATTTTGGTCTTTAATATAAATCTTCCACCAGAATTTCAAGGTAATGGATTAGATGAGCATCTTAGTAAATTTGATGAGTATGGATTAAAAGTAATTGCTGGATTTAATAAAAATTTCTTAGAACATTTTTTAAAAATCTCAAAGGGTAGGACTCAAAATGACATTGAAGATACATTAAAAAAGATGGAAAAAATTTCTTATATGGTTGGACCAATAGGCAATTTAAATTATCTTACACCTGAGCAAGTAAATTTTATCCTAACAAAAATTAAAACATTTAAATTGGAAGAAATAAATGAAGAGAAGATTGGGTTAGTGGCAGATGATTTATTGAGAGAACAATTTGGTAGTCCTGGTAATTATAGCGCTGCAGATGCGTTGGAAAATCAGCTTTCAAGCGCAGCATTCTATTTAATGAATATGGGGTATTCCGATGAAGAAATTCAAGAAAAATTTAATGAAGTAAGGCAACATCCTTCAAAACTAGGAGAATTGTTTACACTTCCCCAAAAAGAGATCTACAGCATGCCAAATGAAATAACTGAACAATCACATTCGGTTTCTCCGCCTAGTAGTTCAGAATCAGAGGCAGATAATCATCAAAGTTTTAATGATGTGATTGCTCGTCATGTCCAATCAATTCACCAAGATATTACAGAAGATAGAGCACAAAAGGTTGATGAAATCCTCCAAGAGATAAAAGCCCACGTTAAAGATAATATGTCAGAATTGCAAGAAAAAGTATTTAGACAAATGCATCCTGATAGATTAAATCGTGCATTGAAAATGCTTAGAACTACCAAGCGAAAATCAAAACGAATGCAACTCTATCTCGAATGGTTTTCAGAAAGTTTCCTTCTATCGAAAATTGAGTTAAAAGTAGAACATTGGCAAGTGTCTTCTTCAGCAGGTCATGGTAATGCGGGAGTATATACCGCCGGTATTGATTTTTCTCGTTATGACAACATTATAAGAGAATTTCCGGATAATAAGTTAACTAAGGTGGTAAATATAACTCGAAAAATATTACAAAATCCTTCGAAAAAAGCAATTCAGAAGCTTGGGCAAGATCTGATAGCTGAAACTGGTTTTGATGAGCACCTCTATTTTACAGATTAATTAATATTTATAAATGCAGTACTTTTGCTATAGTTTTCCTGAATGTTTTTGAGAATTAATTATATTAGATTAAGGTCATAGATTTAAATCCGATTTTTTCTATATACCTAATGGTAATCTAAGAGTCAAAAAAACGAGTATAATGAGGCGAAAACTCAAACTATTTAAAATGATTCTCCTTTGGGCACTCATTTGCGAATTTTTACTTATTAATGTAACTAGTCTATTTATTTTAAACGTAAATGGAATTTTGGGAGAAGAAGATGAAATAAAAGGAAATAATGACATAGTACAGATTTATACTGCTACGAGTAGTCTTTATGGCGTCGTAATGTCATCTGATGGGCAATATTTTGTTGCAAGAGGTGAATATGAGATATTCTTTTTCGACAAAGCAAATTACACACATTTATGGAACTTTACTGCAGAGGGAGGTTCAGGAATTAGTGTGAATTCAATCTCGATCTCATCTGATGGGGATTATATAGCAGAGGGGAGCAGTAATGGGAGGATACATCTTTTCGATAGAAACAACCACACTCCTTTATGGTATTACTTTACTCAATATTTATTATATTCAGTAGCAATATCATCTGATGGGCAATTTATCGCTGCGGGAACAGGGTTTAATCCTGTGGTAGGCGCTCTTTTTATCTTTAATAGAACAAGTAATACTCCTCTATGGAATTATACTACAGGAAATTTGATATCTTCGGTAGCGATCTCATCAAATGGGCAGTATATTACCGCAGGAGGATGGGATAATAAGATTTATCTTTTCAATAGGACTAGCTCCACTCCTTTATGGAGCTATGAAACTGGAAGTGAAGTTACTTCTGTAGCCATCTCATCAGATGGACGATATATTGTGGGAGGGAGCAGGGATCATAAAGTTTATTTTTTCAATCGCACCAGCAGCACCCCACTATGGACTTATTCTACTGGATACGTCGTAGGGCAAGTTGCAACTTCAACTGATGGGAAATTTATTGTTGCGAGGGGAATGACAGATAAAAAATTTTATGTCTTCAATAGAACCAACTCGAATCCTTTATGGAGTTATGAAACTGGAAGTGAAGTTACTTCTGTAGCCATCTCATCAGATGGACGATATATTGTCGCAGGAAGCAGGGATCATTTAGTCCACTTTTTTAATACTACAAGTAAGACCCCTCTATGGAAATGTGATATAGGAACCGTTGTTTATTCAGTAGCAATCTCATCCGATGGGCAATATGTTGCGGCAGTAGGCAATAAAAATGTCTATTTAATACCAAGGACTTATAAACCCCCACCCAAGGATGATTTTATGATGATTATAATTATAGTGATTACAGCTTTCGTAGCTTTAGCTGTGTTTCTCTATTTATTATATAATTTTATTAGTAAACAGAAAAAGTATAAATCAGTTAGAGGTAATTAGTATAATCAAACGAATTAATTGATTAAATTTTTAAAAACTGATTTTCCTCTAACTATGGTTTCTATTACTTGAATCTCTTTTATTTTTTCTTTTGGTACATCCATAGGATTTTCAGTTAACACTACTAAGTCTGCTAATTTTCCTACCTCAATAGTCCCTTTTATATCTTCTTCAAAAGCAGCATATGCAGCATTTATTGTATATGTTTTTATTGCTTCTTCTATACTGATGCATTGTTCAGGTATAAAATCATTGCGTGTTACAAGAGCATGGATTCCTAATATTGGGCTTGGATCCTCTATTGGACAATCAGAACCAGAGATTAACATTACTCCAGCATCAATTATTGATTTAAACGGATATGTATATTCACATCTTTCTTTACCCAAGCGCTTCTCTAACCACATATATTCTGAATTTATAAATGGTGGTTGGCATGAAGCAATAATTCCATATTTTCGCATATCATTTAAAACATCACTGGTTAACATAGATGCATGTTCAATTCGGTGTCTATGGTTTTCTCTGGGGAATTCTTCTAGAAGCCTTTTATATAAATTCATCGCAACTCTATTTCCCTTATCTCCAATTGCATGAATTACTATCTGAAGACCATTATTGTGTGCTAGTTTCATTTTTTCATAAATTTCTTCCTCTTCGATGACGCAAAATCCACACATATCCGGGGCATCAGAGAAAGGTTCAAACATGCAAGCGGTTTTTGCTCCAAACGATCCATCAAGAAAGAGCTTCAGTCCACCTATTTTAAATTTACTGTCAATCTTCTCTCCATCTAAATAGGATTTTTTTATTTTAAACAGTTTTCTTAATTTCTCGACATTAACCAAAATATAACAGTTCTGAAGTACTTTCTCTTTTAAATATTTAAACAATGGCAATTCTATAGCGCCAACATCACCAAATTCACCACTTCTATCTGCGCTAAGTATGCTATGTAAAGATGTGAGCCCTTTTTTAGCAAAACTTTCGAATGCTTTAGTAGCAGCGCTTTCTATTTCTTTTGCTTTTGGGAATTTTACTTTAGACAGAATTATGTTTATTGCTTTTTCAGTTATAATTCCATTAAGTTTACCCGTATGATCTCTTCGAAATTCTCCACCATCAGGAATTTTAGTTCCCTCATGTATTTCTGCTAGTTCTAAAGCTTTTGAATTAGCAATGCCAATATGGCTATCATATCGTAAAATGAATACAGGGTGTTCAGGACAAGCATCATCCAAGTCCCAACGGGTAGGCAAAACAGGGTTTTTAAATTTTTCCTCACTCAAATTAAATCCTATTAACAATTCTGTCTCACCTTTCCCTTTAACAGAGTCTTTTAAAAGGGATTTTAATTCTTCCAAGCTACTAATATTTGTTAAATCAGGAAACAAGAAATATAATGTATATAAAATTGGATGAAGATGACAATCAGTGAACCCTGGTAAAAGGGCGAAACCATTTAAATTAATTAAATCATAGTCTTTTTTAAGAAGATTTTTTACATAATCTAGAGACCCAACAGCTAATATTTTTTCCCCTTCAATACCAACAGCTTCTGCTTTGGGTTGCGAGTCATTAAGCGTTAGAATAGGTCCACCATAAAAGAGTTTTTTCCTTAAACTTTGAGCATCCATAATATTAAAGGATATTTTAACGTGTTTAACCTAAATTTGACTAAAAATAATTATGGATTTTACTTAAATTTTAATTTTTCAAATCTAAAATTACATTTCTTAAGAAAGTTTAAAAAATTAAATTTAATTCTAAGGATCAACAATAAATAACTATACATTCTTAGAATTGTTGATTAGGCGAGTTTAATATGGTAAAAAAATCAGATCTAAAAAAATTAAATTCTATTATGGAACAGGCTGAAAAGCTCAAAACGGAAAAAAAATATAATAAAGCGGTAGACAAATATTTAGAATCTATTGGTTTTGTAGAAGACAAAATAAAGGAAGATGAAGATAAACAGGATGAAATTAACAATATTAAAACCTTAATAGACCAAATTTATGTTGTTGAAATTATTGATATTCTCGAAAAGGCTAAGATATTAATAGATAAAAAGGATTTTAACGATGCTTTCATAACTTTTGACGATGCTCTCAGAATTACAGAAAAAATTGAGGATTTTGATTTAAAAAATAGTGAACTTAGTGATATCAATGCATTAATTGCCCATAATAAAATAGAAGAATCAATTTATCAAGGAGAAAAATTAGTTCAAGAAGAGAAATATGATAATGCAATTAGTTATTTAAAAGATACATTAAATGGAGCGGCAGAGGTTTATAAAACTAAACCAGGTCATAAGATTATCTCCAGAATAAAAGATATTATTAATCATGCTTATTCCAAAAAAATTAACACCCTTGTTGAACAAGGTAATCAATCAAAAGTACTCGGTAATTCAGATTTGGCAATAAAGTCATATGAAGATGCTTTAAAAATTACTGAAGAGTTGTTCGAATCTAACCTTAAAAACACAGAGATTACTAATTTAAGAAATTTAGTAAATCAAATTTATAGTAATGATATTAAACCTTTAGTGGATAAGGGAAAACACTTTATTGAACAGAAATATTTTGAAGATGCAGTTAAAGAATTTGAAAGCGCTTTAGATTTAGCATATAAAATGTACGACTCTGAACAAAAAAAGAAAGAGATAAATCAAATTAATGAAGTAGCTGCTGATGTTTTAAATCCGGTTTATGAGGAAAGAATAGAACCAATTTTAAATAAAGGAAAAGAATTGACTATAAAGGAGAATTATGCAGAGGATATAGTAATTG
>JBHLPZ010000181.1:0-6414 GCA_048885325.1 Candidatus Odinarchaeota archaeon | reverse complement strand
AGAGGATCATAGAAAATCTATAATTATAACTATTAATTTTAATATAGCTTTTCCTTTTTATATTTACACTTAATTTAATTATAGAACTCCATATTAATTAAAATGATGAAAAATCAAAAAAAATTGCATTACTCTCTTGGTTTAGAGTATTTATCCCTAACTTTTAGGTATACAATTAATCCAACAAAAAATGGTACTATCCAAATAATTAAGACCCAAACAAAAGCATTCATATCTCTTTTCTTTGCATCTTTATAAACCCAAATCGAAATAAGAATTAAGAAAAAGATTGGGATAACAATGAAAATTATGAGGAGCATGTTTAATATAGAATAGATATCATTAATCGAAGCAATTGGTACAAAATATTCAATCAAAAATCTTCCATCCTTGTTGATTTAATTATCATTTTCTTTTATAATTTCTTTACCGTGCTCTTTTTCATGTTTTAAGAGCCTGAACAGATTTATTGGTTTTCCACATCCCCAACAAACGTTTTCTAATTCAGTTAAAGCTTTTGAACATTTAATACAATACCATGCATCACAATTAGGGCATACATAGGTTAAACCAGAAATTTCATTTTTACATACCAAACATAAACCTCTATCTCTGTAAAATTTTATTTCTTTCATACTAAAGTCCAGAGGCTTAGTAAAAATCCTTATAAAGTCTTTGAGCTCCCCTTTTTTATCCTCCAAAGAAGTTTCTGGAGTTCTAACTCTCTTAACTAGGTAAAAAACTATATAGATAATTACTAAAACCAGTACAAAAGACGAAATCCAAATTATTACCTGACTTATAATAAATAGTGGTAAATTTGTAAATACTGTTAAACCTAAAAATACTAGAATAAAAATAATTGAAATTATAACTAACCAGTTAACTAAAGCTTTAGAAAAAAACTCAAGATTCAAAATTAAAGGTAATATTGCGATTAGAGCCCCTGCTATCACAAAAATTGGGGGGAAAATGGGAGAGATTAAATTTAATTCTTTTATTGTAATGGTTTCAAAAGCCCATCCAATTAAAACTATAGTAAAACCGACTGTTACCACTGATGAGATTGCTTGAAATTCTTTCTTAGATTTTATGGAAAACCAAATAAACATTAAATTTACAGAAATTATACTAATGAAAATATATATAAAAAAATATAAATAAAAGTAAAGAAGAATATAACTCGTAATATCAAAAGATAGAATTATTACGTTTAAATCACCAGTATAAGTTCCTTCTAAGATATAATCAGAAAAGTAAAAAAAAGTACGCACTAACGCAATACTCAGCCAAAAAACTGCAAACCCATACATTAAGATTTTTTCATGCGAAGTTTCCTTTTTGCGACCTTGGGATATATAGAATAGGCTACTAACAATTAGTATAATTATTGCCACACTCGAAAAGAAACGCTCTAAAGGATCAAAGATTTGAAGAATAATTGTTTGGAATCACCAAAAAAAATGAAATTAATCCTTTCTACAATATTTAGCTTATAAGAGATATCAGTATAAAAAACTTTGTTTTGAAGAATTAGTTTAAATACCATTATCATCTATATAAATAAATATAGAATCATTAATTCTGCTTATAGAGATTTAAGATGGCGAATAAAACTGGAATAGTTATTATTATAATAGTTGTTTTCGGAATCGCTCTAATTATTTCTATCCCTGCTTTAATCATTTCAACTACTCTTTCACCTTATGGCATTATTGATGAGTCAATTCCGTTCTACTATAACCCTGGTAATAGTTCTTTTATGGAAAGTTTGAATATTAATGCAGATGTAGGGGAGATTGATGTAAAATATATTACTGAACCAGTTGATTATAGTGCGAAAGTAGAAATGGATATTGAGATGCTTGGTTTAGGTTTAGCAGGAAAAACATATTTAGATTATTTCAATATTCTTTGGCAAAATACAAGCGGTCTTGTTAACTTGACCGTGGAGTTAAAAATGGGTATAAACTATGTTGAAGTATTATCCCTAATAAAAAATGTTAACATAGCTGTCTCTCTCAAATCAGATGTAACATGTGATATTAATATTATCGTTAATGTTGAAGGAGGTGTTAAGATTACGGTTCCATCATTCCATTCTATCGGGAATATATTAACTAACATTATGAAAGGGGATATTCAATATGATTTTATTTACTGCATTCTAGAAGGAAATGTCACTGGAATTATCCAAGATACAGGGGATATAAAAATTAAAAGCTATGACGTGGAATACATGCAAAATAGTATGTGGTCTATTTATACGAATAATGGTGATATACTTATTGAAATCTATCAAAATAAAGCTACAAATGCTAATATAACAGGTATTATTGCAACAGTTACTGGTAATTATCTATTTGTTTATAGAGACCATACTGCTGATGTTGGTGCATATTTCATATTACATGTACATCCAGATGATTATGCTATCAATCAAAAGATTACGGAGATTATAGGGTTTGCATATATTGTATTACCTGTAAACGATACAGATGTTTATCATATAACTTCCGACGATTATCCCTCACAATATAATTATAATTGGTTGTTTAATTTTCCATTTGGAATATATAAAGAGCTAGAACTTCACAACACATAGAGAAGTCTCTGATTTCATTTTATTACCCTTTTAAGTATAAAAATTTTAATGATATTATTTATTTCAATAGATCTAATTAATAACTATTTGATGTATCAAATAAAATAAATATCTTTATATACAGGATTAAAATGGTTAACATTTAATCCATTTAAATTCGATCGGTAAATTTTAAAATGATTTCTTACGAAAAGATAACACATTGGGAAGATTTCTTCAATTAATCGCTTTTGAATTTGATAGTATAATTGTTCTCTTACAACTTCATTAGTTTCTGCTATAGCAAGTTCCATTAAGTCCTGAGTCGAATTGTCATTAACTTGACAATAATTATTATCTAATGCTTTATTTGAACATAAAATGTTAATAATACTGCTAGGATCATTAAATCGTGTGATATATCCCATATGTGAAAGTTCAACCATATTCAAGTGATAAGGTGGTATTTCCCAAAAAATTTGCATAAATAATCCTTGAGTTAATTCAACAGCTTCTATCTTTACTCCAATTTGTTTTAGATTTTCTTTTGTTATATTAAAAAAAACAATGCCATTTAGCATATTTAATAGATATGTAAAGTTATATGTAGCAAGAGGTGTTCCATCATCTACTAATTTTTCCCATTCATTACCTGCAGAAATGTTATCATCAGCTGTTAAAGCACCGGCCAATCCATTCCAATTCACATCTTTTAACGTTTGTCGCGCTAATGAAATATTATAATAAGGAATATTAATATCTGTTGTATTTGAGTATAAAACTCCATCTGGAATAGGAGATCTAAGTCTCGTTCCATGACCATCTAGCCACCTATCTATGTAAGCTGAATAATTACAGGCATAGGATATTGCTTTTCTCATAGTTACATTAATCAATTCGTTATTCATTAAAAGGTAATCAAAATTGGTCGTTGGTGGGCCTTCTTCTACTATAATATCAGGATGATTTATAAATGAATCTAAGACATTATTATCATAAATTCCATAGGAATCCCAATAAAAGCCATGAGAATTTAATTCATTAAAGCCACTTAACATTGACAATTCTCCAGACAAAATTGCTTCAAATTTATCTTCAGGGGTTACATAGAATTTGAAAATTAATTTATCAAACTTTGGGATACCACCCCAATAATTTGGATTAGAAGAGAATATTATACTATGAAATTCCTTATAAACTTCGAACATAAAAGGACCAGTACCAATTAAAGCTCCTGTATACTTATCAATAAAGTCATCTTTAGGAGTAGAAGTAGGCGAGACTATAAATGAGTTACCAGAAGCTAATAATGCAGTGAGGGGGATATAGGGTTTGTTTAAAATAAACTTTATTTTATGATAATCTATAATTTCAGTTTTGTTTATAATATGCATTCCATCGGAAAATAACCAGTATTGAGCTAATCCAAAATGCATTTTACCGTTATCAATTAAAGTGTATATTCTATCAATATTCCACTGAACGGCCTCAGCATCAAAACGAGTCCCATCATGGAATCGGACAAATCTTCTTAACTGGCATGTTAATTCTGTCGCATTCACATTCCAGGAATGACTTACAGCTAGATTATGGATTATTTGGGACTGTCCATTAGTCGAGTTATGAACAAACAAACCTTCAGTAACTTGATTAATTATCTCGTAATCATCAGGGACCCAGGTTTGATGTGGATCAAGAAAAGCTAAATCTGTATATGAGATATATAGTATTTTTTCCTCTGGTATGCTTATAAAGATAGTTATTCCACCAATAATTCCTGCTATGGCCACAGCAGCAACTATTCCAAAAACTACAATTGGTTTTTCTCTTAATAATCGGCCTTTCTTTTTAGGTAATTTCTTCTTTGTTGCTTTATTATCTGAGTTCATCTTAAAATACACCTGATTATTCCTTATTAAAACCCTTTTAGATTTCACTATAGTGATGCAAAATAATATTTAGATAGATTCATAATTAAGGTTTTTGATCACTAATAGAATCATTTCGTTTTCTTCTACTATTTTTAATGGAAAATTTGAATCTTAATGCGGACTTATCTTGTTTTTTAAGATTTGCGTGCGTATTTAAGAAATAGTTTAAATAAGATTATCATATATATAATTAATTAAAGAATCTATAATTCTACTGATGGAAATTCAACGATGGCTAATAAAATTACATTAGCAATTAGTATAATTATAATTTTCGGTATGAGTCTAATTATTTCTATTCCTATCTTTATTATATCAACTACACTTGCACCTTATGGCAAAATTGAAGAGTCAATTCCTTTCTACTATAAGCCTAGTAATTCTTCTTTTATGAAAGAGTTAAATATTAATACAGATATAGGAGAGATCGAAATAGGTTATATTTATGAACCAGTTGATTATTCTGCAAGAGTAGAACTCAATCTTGAAATGCTTGGTTTAGGTTTAGCCGAAAAATCATATTTTGATTATTTCAATATAGTATGGGAAAATAATAGTAGTATTGTAAATTTTACGATGGAATTAAAAGCAAGTATAGACCACGCTAAAGTATTATCCATAATAAAGAGTGTTTACATTATTGTAACTCTTAAAGCAGATGTATTTTGTGATATTAGTGTAATTGTTAATATTGAAGGAGGTGTTAAGATAACAGTTCCATATTTCCATTCTATTGGGGATATTTTAAGTAATGTTACGAAAGGTGATATTAATTTTTACTTTTCAAATTGTATATTAGAAGGAGAAATAACGGGAATTGTCCAAGAAACAGGGAATATAAAATTAGAAACGAATAATGTGGAATATAAGAAAAATAGTTTATGGACTTTTACTACTGATATTGGAAACATTGTTATTGAAATCAATCAACATATAACTATGGGTGCAAATGTAACTGGTACAGTTGTGACACACATTGGAAATTATAGATTGGCTTATTTAGATAGTAATGTTGATGTTGGTGCTCATTTAATATTATGTCCAAACCCAAATGATGCCCAGTTCCAACAACAGCTTACTCAGATTGTAGGGTTTGAAGAGCCAGATTTAGTTGTTGTTGATGGAATTGATATTTATACGCTAAACTCTAATGATTATCCGGCATTAAATAATTATAATTTATCGTTTAGTTTACCAAATGGCTATTATGACCTCGATATCCAAAATATTTGAAAAGATTTAGAAAGAATTACTTTTTTGGTACACCTTCCCTCCAATATATTTAAAAATGCAAAATCTTTTTAATCGTCATTTAGAATAGATAATTTAAAAAAATATGATTTAAATTAAGGCTAGAATACAACAAATCTCTAAATGAAATACACGTTTTTATACATTGAACAAAAATAATTAAATTGTAACCCCCTTACATTAGATCGATAAATGTTAAAATAATGTTTGCTATAAAGGTAACACATCGGAAAAACCTCTTCAATTAAACGCTTTTGAATTTGGTAGTATAATTGTTCTCTTACAACCTCATTAGTTTCTGCTAGAGCAAGTTCCATTAAATCTTGAGAAGAATTGTCATTAATCTGACAATAATTTAAATCTAATGCATTATTTGAACATAAAATGTTGATAATACTGCTAGGATCATTAAAATTAGGAATAAAATTTATCCAGCTAAGTTCAACCATGTTCAAATGATAAGGTGGTATTTCCATAAATATAGAAAAATATTCATTAATTGTTACATTGGCATCTACTACTTTGATACCTATTTGTTTTAAATTTCTCGTCAAAATATCCAAAAGTGTATTAGAAAATGGTGATGGAATAGTTGTATAGTTGTATGTAATTAAAGGCGTCCCATCATCTACTAATTTTTCCCATTCA